>NZ_JAAGPC010000191.1:0-16806 GCF_017104595.1 Burkholderia sp. Tr-20390
GTCGAACAGTCGGTGCACATCTACAACCATGAGCGACCGCATACGGCTCTGAAATACAAAACGCCCGATGCGGTGCATCGGGCGTTCTAGTGCCTGGATACTGTCAACCTATTCCAGGACTTGACACGCGGGCGATGCGTCGTCGAACAGCGAGAACTGCCCGTGGCGCTCTGCGGTATCTTCGTCGATGCGCACGCCGACGCCGAGCAGCCGCACCGCCTGCGCCCGCCGTTGCAGCCCCTTCGCGAGCAGCGTGACGGCCGTGTCCGCATTCGTCGCATCGGCCACGCACTCGACCGTCGTGCGCTGGAAATCGGCGAAGCGGATCTTCACGTACAGCTTGCGGATCGAGCGCGCGGCGCCCGCCCGTTCGATCCGCGCGTCGAGTTGCACGACGAGGCGGCGGATTTCCTCCGCGCACTGCTCGAGCGTCGTCAGGTCGGTCACGTAGGTCGTCTCGACACTGACCGACTTGCGCTCCTGGTCGGCCTGCACGCGCCGCTCGTCGATCCCGCGCGACAGTTCGTACAACCGCCGCCCGAACGCGCCGAATTCGCGGTGCAGGTCGATCAGCGGCCAGTCGCGCAACTGCGCGCAGGTCTGAATGCCGAGCCGGTCGAGCCGCGTGGCCGTCACCTTGCCGACGCCGTGCAGCTTGCGCACCGGCAGCGCCGCAACGAACGCGTCGATCTCGTGCGGCCGCACGACGAACAGCCCGTCGGGCTTGTTCCAGTCGGACGCGATCTTCGCGATGAACTTGTTCGGCGCAACGCCGGCCGACACGGTCACGCCGACCGTGTCGAACACGCGCTGGCGGATCTCCCGCGCAATCAGCGTAGCACTCCCCTGGCACCGCTCCGACCCGCTGACGTCGAGGTACGCCTCGTCGAGCGACAGCGGCTCGACGTCGGGCGTGTAGTCGCGATAGATCGCCATGATCTGCCGCGATGCCGCGCGGTACTTGTCCATCGCGGTCGGCAGGATCAGCAGGTCCGGGCACTTGCGCATCGCCAGCGCCGACGACATCGCCGAATGCACGCCGTAGCGCCGCGCCTCGTAGTTGCAGGTCGCGATCACGCCACGCTGGTCGGGCCGGCCGCCGACCGCGAGCGGCCGGTTGCGCAGCGACGGGTCGTCGCGCATCTCGACCGACGCGTAGAAGCAGTCGCAGTCGCAGTGAATGATCTTGCGCATGCGCGGCTGCGCGTCGGCCGGCGGCGGCAGGTGCGGATCGGCAGGCGGAATGATGGTCGGGTTCACGGTGCCGATACTGTACAAAAACACAGTGCCGGTTTCAACTGTCGCGTGCGGCCGTAGCCGGCCGCCCGTGGCCGGCCACTCATAACTGGCTGCGCCGTACCGGCCCGGTTTGTGCGGATCGTACCGGCCGGGCACAGACAGCGGCGCCTATACTCGTCTGCCGCGAGACACGAAACGCAAAGGTGACAGTTGACGTCCTCGTCCGCCTAAAGGCGGAGGATTCCCACATCTGGCGATGCACGTCCGCATCGGAGAATGTTCAGCGCAGCGTTGATATCACGATCATGCTCGACACCACAGTCACTGCAGGTCCACTCTCTTATTCGCAGTCCCGCGATACCTTTCGGCCGCGTCGTGCTGTCTCTCGATCCGCACGCCGAACAGGACTGGGTCGAACCGCTTTCGTCGACTTCCTCGAACGTGGCTCCGTGCGCGATCGCCTTGTAGCGGAGCTTGTCTCGGAAGGACGACCAGGACGCGTCGTAGACGCTCTTCGCCATCCTGGTTCTGGCGAGTTTCGCGGCCGACACGTTGCCGACCGCGATGTAATCGAACCGCCGCACCAGATCGAGTGCGAGCTTGTGCTGGAAATCGGCACGGGCATTCGCAATCTTGGCGTGCAGCTTCGCGATATGCCGTTTGTGCTTTCGTGCCCGTTGCGCTTTCGCCAGCTTTTCCGCCGCTTGTCGACCGAACCGATCGTTAGGCAGTTTCTCGCCGGTCGAAAGTGTGGCGAAGTCTTTCAGGCCGAGATCGATGCCAACGCCGGAACGGATCGGGCGAGCTTGAACATCGGGCACCTCGATCACGATGTTCAAGAACCAATTGCCACGCGCATCCTGCGCGAAGTTGGTCCCGTCCTTGATCTTGCCTTCGGGAAGCGTGCGGCTGTTGAACACGCGAAACGTGTTGCCGGCAAAGCGGAACGCTTCGCCTTCACGCTTCAGGTCGCGGCCCTTCAGAGGCACCCAGCCCAGCGATTTCCTGCCGCGATAGCGCAGGTAGGGCCGACGGTGCTGACTGCGCGACTTCGCATATTGCTCGCACGTCGCGTTGATCGTGCCGGAGTGGATGCCGAGCGCCTTGCTGCTCCCCGTCGTCAGCACGTTCAGATCGAATCCCGTCGGCCACTTCCTGCTCCACTGGAGCGCGTGCTTCTGCGTGTCATTGCAGAAGTTCCAGACGAAGTTCACCGCACGGCTCTGCTTGTTAAGCAGTCCGTTGAGCGACTTCACGCGGTAGCGGTAGACAAGAATCATGCAGGTGATCCTAACCCGTGGAAGAAGCTACCTGTCAACAGCACGCCTTTCCTTCCCGCCATCCGCCCCGAAGGAAGTCCCCTTGGGGGAAATGGCGGGGTTTCTTGGAGCAAATTCTGATGAAGACAATCGGACTGATCGGCGGGATGAGCTGGGAATCGTCGGCCGAGTACTACCGGATGATCAATCGCCATTCGAAGGCGTTGCACGGCGGGCACCACAACGCGAAGAGCGTGCTGGTCACGGTCGATTTCGCGGAGATCGAAGCGCTGCAGCGCACGCACGACTGGGCCGCGCTCGGCGAACGGATGGCCGGCGCCGCACGACAGCTCGAAGCGGCCGGCGCCGATCTGGTCGTGCTGACCACCAATACGATGCATCGCGTATGCGATGCGATCGAAGCCGCGGTGAAGTTGCCGTTCCTGCACATCGCCGATCCGACCGGCACCGCGCTGCGCGATGCCGGCGTCGAGCGCGTCGCGCTGCTCGGCACGCGCTACACGATGGAGCTGCCGTTCTATGCGGAGCGGCTGCGCGGGAAGTTCGGGATGGAGGTGCTCGTGCCGGACGAACGCGGGCGCGACGACGTGCACCGGATCATCTACGACGAGCTGTGCCACGGCATCGTCTCGCCGGAATCGCGCGCGACGTACGTGACGATCATCGAGGAACTGGCCCGGCGCGGTGCGCAGGCCGTGATCCTCGGCTGCACGGAAATCACGCTGCTGATCGGCGCGGACGACTCGCCGCTGCCGGTGTTCGATACGACCGCGCTGCATGCGAAGGCGGCGGTCGAGTGGGCGGCGCGCTGATCGCTGCCGCGCGGAAAACAAAAAACCCGGCACGGGGCCGGGTTCCTGTCGACGAAGCGCGCATCGGTCACTTGCGCTGCACATCGTCTGGTGTGCTTGGTTGCGGGGGTAGGATTTGAACCTACGACCTTCGGGTTATGAGCCCGACGAGCTGCCAGACTGCTCCACCCCGCGTCAGAGAAATAAATTATAGGGTGAGGGAGTACTCACGTCAATACTTTTGTCACAATTTCTTCTCGATTCATCGAAACGGCCGCGCGCGGCGCCTCCCCCGCCCCGCACGAAGCGCGCGTTCGCGCCCCGTGCTCGCGGTAAGATGGCGGCCTTCGCATTCACCCCGCACGCACACTCCCGTTCATGAAAATCGCCACCTGGAACGTCAACTCGCTCAACGTCCGCAAGCAGCACGTGCTCGACTGGCTCGCGCAAAGTGGAACCGACGTGCTGTGCCTGCAGGAACTGAAGCTGCCGGACGAGAAATTCCCGCGCGCCGATCTCGAGGCGGTCGGCTACCGCAGCTGGTTCACCGGCCAGAAGACCTACAACGGCGTCGCGATCCTCGCGCGCGACACGCTGTCCGTCGACGAATCGGACGTCGTGCGCAACATTCCGGGCTTCGACGACCCGCAGCAGCGCGTGGTCGCCGCGACGGTCGACGGCGTGCGCATCGTGTCCGCCTATTTCCCGAACGGCCAGGCGCCCGACTCCGACAAGTTCGTCTACAAGATGCAATGGCTCGACGCGCTGCAGGCATGGCTGCGCACCGAGCTGCAGCGCTACCCGAAGCTCGCGCTGCTCGGCGACTACAACATCGCGCCGGAAGACCGCGACGTGCACGACCCGGCGAAATGGGAAGGCCAGAACCTCGTGTCGCCGCAGGAGCGCGCCCACTTCGCGCAGCTGATCGAGCTGGGCTTCGTCGACGCGTTCCGCCGCTTCGAACAGCCGGAGAAGACCTTCACGTGGTGGGACTACCGGATGATGGCGTTCCGCCGCAACGCGGGGCTGCGCATCGACCACGTGCTGCTGTCGCCGGCGCTCGCGGAAACCTGCACGTCGTGCGAAGTCGATCGCACGCCGCGCACGTGGGAACAGCCGTCCGACCACACGCCCGTCGTCGCGGTCGTCGGCTGATCTTCCGGGCAGCCCGCGCGCGTTCAGCGCCGCGCGGGCGCCGGCCCGAGATGAGCCCACAGGAACCCGAATTCGGCCGCATCGGCCTCCGCGCGTTCCAGATCGTCGGCGCTGCCGTGGCCGCCGTCGGTGTTCTCCCAGTACCACACCCGTTCATGACCGAGCGCGTGCATGCGCGCGGCCATCTTGCGTGCGTGCGCCGGATGCACGCGGTCGTCGCGCGTCGACGTCGTCAGCAGCAGCGGCGGATACGCGACGCCTTCGCGCACACGGTGATACGGCGAGTACGCGGCTAGCGCCGCACCTTCGTGCGGATCGTCCGGGTCACCGTATTCGTCGAGCCATGCGGCGCCCGCGTGCAGCTTCGGATAACGCTGCATGTCGAGCAGCGGCACGCGGCAGAGCACCGCGCCGAACAACTCCGGCCGCTGCACCATGCACGCGGCGACCAGCAGCCCGCCGTTGCTGCCGCCTTCGATGCCGAGCTGCGCGGCGGTCGTCACGCCGGTCGCGACCAGATCCTCGGCCACCGCGATGAAATCGTCGAAGGAACGCTGGCGATGTTCGCGCTGCGCATCGACGTGCCAGCGCGGCCCGAACTCGCCACCGCCGCGGATGTGCGCGAACGCCATCACGCCGCCGCGCTCGAGCCACCCGATACCGAACGCATCGCTGTAGCCCGGCAGGTTCGGGATCGCGAAGCCGCCATAGCCCGACAGCAGGCACGGCCGCGCGACACGCGCGGCACCGTCGGCCACGTCGAGTGCATCGCGCGGCCCGATCAGCGTGTACGGCACGATCGTGCCGTCTTGCGAGCGTGCGCTCGCGCGGCGCACGACGAGCCCGGCCGCGCCGAACTGCACCGGCGGCCGGTCGAGCAGCACGCGACGCGACGGCGCATCGTCCGCGCGATCCGCAAGGTCGGCCAGCCAGCATTCGGGCGGATCGATATAGGTGTCGACGTCCACGTAAATCTCGTCGTTCAGCGTCGATTCGACGGGCTCGACGTCGATCTGCGTATCGCCCGGCCCCGGCCACTCGAACGGCCGCGCATCCCACGTCCACGTGCCGTCGTCGGCCTGGCTCGGCTGCCACAGCATCGTGCGGTTGTGCACGTCGTCGAGCCAGCTCGCGATCAGCGTCGTGCGCGTGTGCGTCCACGTGCATGCGGACGTCGACGGTTGCGGCGCGAACAGCGTCGTGAGTTCGCGCGACCCGGCCAGGAACGCCTGCTCGCGGATCGCGAGCAGTGAACCACCCGCATGGCGCACGCCGTCACACTCCCAGTCGAGGCGCGGCTCCAGCATGAGCCAGCCTTCCCAGAACCCGACCTCGACGTGGGTCGGCACGTCGTAGCGCGCCCACTCGCCTGCCTCCGTCAAGCGGTACGCATGTGCGTCGAAGAAATCGACGCTGCGCCACGCGACGTGACGGTTGTCGATCGGATCGAACCCCGCACCCGCGCTGATGTCGTCGGGTTCGCCGCGGAACACGACGGGCGCGTCGGCCAGCGCGGTGCCACGCACCCAGCGCCGCGCTTCATACGGATAGCCGGCCGCGGTCGCATGCGCTTCGCCGCGATCCCAGCTCACGTAGACGGTATCGCGATCGATCCAGCCGACCGTGTGATGTCCCGGCTCGTCGATCGTGAAACCGCCGTCGACGAAACGGCGTTCGACGAGATCGAATTCGCGCACGACGACCGCATCGGCCCCGCCCGGCGACAGCGACAGCAGCGCGCGATCGCCGTCCGGGTACAGGATCGCGTCCTGCTCGAACACCCACGACTCGCCCTCCTCCGCACCGAGCGCGTCGACGTCGAGCAGCGTTTCCCACGCCGGTTTTCCCGCGCGCCAGTCGTCCCAGCGCGTGCGGCGCCACAGCCCCTTCGGATGGAGATCGTCCTGCCACAGGTCGTAGGCCCAGTCGCGCCAGCGCGTCGGAATCACCGGGCGCTCGCGCGGCAGGTACGCTTTGGCGAGGCGCGCCGTCAGCGCGCGATACGCGTCGTCGTCACGCAGCGCGGCGCGCGTGCGCGCATTCTGCTCGTCGACCCACGTGCGGGCGCGCTTGCTGTCGAGTGATTCGAGGAAACGGAACGGGTCGGCCCCGGCGGGCCAGCGGAAGGAATCGGACATTGAGGATCGGCGGAATGGCAAACGGCGTGCAAACCGCGATTATGTCCGATCGCGGCATGCGTGACGCCCGCGCATGCCGCAAATCGTGCTCAGGGCTCCAGATGGAGTTCCTGGATCTTGCGCGTGATGGTGTTGCGGCCGATGCCGAGCCGCTCCGCGGCCTCGACCTTGCGGCCGCGCGTGAAGTCGAGCGCCTCGCGGATCACGGCCGCCTCGAAGCGGCGTGCGAGTTCGTCCATCACATCGGCCGAGTTCTCGCGCAACAGCCGTGCGACCTCGGTGCGCAGGCCATGCTCCCACAGCGGATAACCGGCCGGCACACCGCCGTTCGGCGCCGCCCCGACGGGCGCGGACGCCACCGTTGCCACACCGGTCGCCGGTTGCGCGAGCGCCGTCTCGCCACCGCTGCCGTGCGCATCCGCACCATCGCCCGTTGCAGCGACCGGCGCGCCGGCCGGCACGAGGTCGGGCGGCAGATCCTTGATCTCGACCGTCTGCGCGGGCGCCATCACGGTCAGCCAGTTCGCGAGGTTCTCGAGCTGGCGCACGTTGCCGGGAAACGCCAGCGACGTGAGGTAAGCCAGCGCTTCGTCGGACACGCGCTTCGGCTCGACGCCGAGATCGCGCGCGCTCTTCTGCAGGAAGTGGCGCGTGAGCAGCGCGATGTCCTCGCTGCGTTCGCGCAGCGGCGGCAGGCGCAGCCGGATCACGTTGAGCCGGTGGTAAAGGTCCTCGCGGAACAGCCCCTGCCGCACGCGCGATTCGAGATTCTGGTGCGTCGCGGCGATCACGCGCACGTTCGCGCGCAGCGGGTTGTGGCCGCCGACCCGATAGAACTGCCCGTCCGACAGCACGCGCAACAGGCGCGTCTGCAGGTCGAACGGCATGTCGCCGATTTCGTCGAGGAACAGCGTGCCGTTCTCGGCCTGCTCGAAGCGTCCCTGCCGCGTCGTCTGCGCGCCGGTGAACGCGCCGCGCTCATGGCCGAACAGCTCGGATTCGAGCAGGTCCTTCGGAATCGCAGCGGTGTTCAGCGCGATGAACGGCCCGTTCGCACGCGGGCTGTGACGGTGCAGCGCACGCGCGACGAGCTCCTTGCCGGTGCCCGATTCGCCGGTGATCAGCACGGTCGCGGCCGAGTGCGACAGGCGGCCGATCGCGCGGAACATGTCCTGCATCGCGGGCGCCTGGCCGAGCATCTCGGGCGCCTCGGCCACGCGCTCGTCCTGCGGCGCGCCGCCGCGCAGGCTTTCTTCCACCGCGCGGCGGATCAGCTCGACCGCCTTGTCGACGTCGAACGGCTTCGCGAGATATTCGAACGCGCCGCCCTGGAACGCCGCGACGGCGCTGTCGAGATCGGAGAACGCCGTCATGATGATGACGGGCAGGCCCGGCAGGCGCTCGTGCATCGCCTGCAGCAACTCGAGGCCCGAGCCGCCCGGCATCCGGATGTCGGATACGAGCACCTGCGGGGTCTCGTGGTCGAGCGCGGCCAGCGCGTCACGCACGTTCGCGAAGCTCTTCGTCGCGAAGCTGTCCCGGGCGAGCGCCTTTTCGAGCACCCAGCGGATCGATTGGTCGTCGTCTACTATCCAGATCGGCTTCATAGGTCGGTCAGATATGGGTAAATCTGGTGAATCGCCATGCCGCCGCTCAATGGTCGAGCGGCAGCAGGATCTGAAATTCGGTACGTCCGGGCCGGCTTTCGACCTCGATCGTCCCGTCATGCTGCTGCACGAACGTCTGCGCGAGCGTCAAGCCGAGGCCGCTGCCGTCGTCGCGCCCGGACACGAGCGGGTAGAAGATCCGGTCGCGGATTTCCTCCGGAATGCCGGGCCCGTTGTCGATCACGTGCAAGTCCAGTGCCAGCCGGTACAGGCGCTTCGCAATCGTCACCTTGCGCGCGATGCGCGTGCGCAGCTCGATCTTCGCGTCGCCCTGCGCGATGCGTTCGCGCAGCGCCTGCGCGGCGTTGCGCACGATGTTGAGCAGCGCCTGGATCAGTTGCTCCTTGTCGCCGCGCAGGTCCGGCACGCTCACGTCGTAGTCGCGCTCGATCGTGAGCCCGCGCGGGAATTCCGCGAGCATCACCGCGCGCACGCGTTCGCATACTTCATGAATGTTCACGTCGCCGACGATGTGCGGGTGCCGGTGCGGCTCCAGCAACCGGTCGACGAGCGTCTGCAGGCGATCGGACTCCTTGATGATCACCTGCGTGTATTCGCGTAACTCGCCGCGCTCGCGCTCGCCGAGCTCGAATTCGAGCAGTTGGGCTGCGCCGCGAATGCCGCCGAGCGGGTTCTTGATCTCGTGCGCGAGGTTGCGGATCAGTTGCTTGTTGACCGCGGTCAGGTCGTGGATGCGTTCCTCGCGATCGGTGCGCGACTGCCGCTCGTTCTCGAACAGCTCGACGAGCACGAAATCGGGCGCGGTCTCGAGAAAGCCGACGATCGCGTGCACATGCAGCGGTTCGCGGCCGGGCCGGTCGAGCACGGTATCGAGGTGCGTCGCGTGAAAGCGTTCCTCGCCGATCGCGGTGATCGTCGATGCCAGCTCGTTCGCATTGGGAAAAATCTCGCCCCACGGCCGCTGCGCGAGCTGCCGGCGCGAGATGTCGAGCATCGCCTCGGCAGACGGATTCGCGAACGCGATCCGCAGCGTCTTGCGGTCGAGCACGATCACGACCGTCGGCAGCGCTTCCAGCCCCGCCAGCAGGCCCGAACGTGCGAGCCGCTCGTCGTCCGTCAGTCGCTCGGGCTGCCCCGTTCTCGCCTTGATCAGATTCTTCAGAACCATCTGCGTGCTTGTCGCGCCTCAACGGGCCAGAAAAGGAAAATCACGGGAACAAAAAAGGGACGGCTGGACGCCGCCCCTTTCAGACTCCGCCGTTCCCGCCGCAGGCCGCGCGACGGGAACGAACCGGCATGACGGCGCTGAATCGAAGCGCCATCGCCGATTAGAGCGAGTAGTACATCTCGAACTCGATCGGGTGCGTCGTCATGCGGAACTTCGCCAGCTCCTGCTCCTTCAGCGCGAGGTACGCGTCGAGCATGCCGTCCGTGAACACGCCGCCACGGGTCAGGAACTCGCGATCCTTGTCGAGCGCTTCGATTGCCTGGTCGAGGCCCGCGCAGACGGTCGGGATCTTTGCATCCTCTTCCGGCGGCAGGTCGTACAGGTTCTTGTCCGCGGCTTCGCCCGGATGGATCTTGTTCTGGATCCCGTCGAGGCCGGCCATCATCAGCGCCGAGAACAACAGGTACGGGTTCGCCATCGGATCCGGGAAGCGCGTTTCGATACGGCGGCCCTTCGGGTTCGACACGTGCGGAATGCGGATCGATGCCGAACGGTTGCGTGCCGAGTAGGCGAGCTTGACCGGTGCTTCGAAGTGCGGGACCAGACGCTTGTACGAGTTCGTCGTCGGGTTCGTGATCGCGTTCAGTGCACGGGCGTGCTTGATGATGCCGCCGATGTAGAACAGCGCCAGTTCCGACAGGCCGGCGTAGCCGTTGCCCGCGAACAGGTTCTGGCCGTCCTTCCAGATCGACTGGTGAACGTGCATGCCCGAACCGTTGTCGCCGACGACCGGCTTCGGCATGAAGGTTGCCGTCTTGCCGTACGAGTGCGCGACGTTATGGATGATGTACTTCGACCATTGCGTCCAGTCGGCGCGCTGAACCAGCGTCGAGAACTTCGTGCCGATTTCGTTCTGGCCCTGGCCCGCCACTTCGTGGTGGTGCACTTCGACCGGGATGCCGAGCTGTTCGAGCAGCAGGCACATTTCCGAACGCATGTCCTGGAACGTGTCGACCGGCGCGACCGGGAAGTAGCCGCCCTTCGTGCCCGGACGGTGGCCCGTGTTGCCGCCTTCGAATTCCTTGCCAGCCGACCACGGTGCTTCTTCCGAGTTGATCTTCACGAAGCAGCCCGACATGTCCGTGTTCCACTGGACCGAGTCGAAAATGAAGAATTCCGGTTCCGGACCGAAGTAGGCCGTGTCGCCGATGCCCGTGCTCTTCAGGTACGCTTCAGCGCGCTTCGCGAGCGAACGCGGGTCGCGCTCGTAGCCCTTGCCGTCGGCCGGCTCGACCACGTCGCAGGTCAGCACCAGGGTCGACTCTTCGTAGAACGGGTCGATGAAGGCAGCGGTCGGGTCCGGCATGAGCAGCATGTCCGACGCCTCGATGCCCTTCCAGCCCGCGATCGACGAGCCGTCGAATGCATGGCCGCTTTCGAACTTGTCTTCGTCAAACGCCGAAACCGGCACCGACACGTGCTGTTCCTTGCCGCGCGTATCCGTGAAGCGGAAATCGACAAACTTGACGTCCTCGTCCTTCACGAGCTGCATGACGTCGGCGACGGTTTTACTCATAACCTCTTCTCCTGATTGAACAATTCCGGCGGACTGGGACCCGCCTCGTTTATCGAGCTGACCGGGGTCTTGCTTTGGCGCAGCGCGCCCCGATTCGACCGAATCCTATAAAGCAGCTTCCGTGCCACCTATGCGCGAGATTGGCGCGAATCGCGCCAGCGCTCGTCGCGACGGGGCTGTGCTGCGCAATTCCGGGGCTCGGCTGCCCACCGCCTGCCAACCGGAAGCACCGCGATGGTGCAATCATCGCAGTGCGCTTCGTCCGCGGAATCATCTTGGTGCATGCGCGCCATTCTGCACTCTTTTGGTGAACGCGTGTGGGGTGCGCACACCGTACCCCACGCGGACATCCGTGCCGCGACGCCGCGCTAGAATGTTCGTTTGACCGATAGGAGACCCCCTGCCATGAGTACGCTCGACCAGCTTTATGCGAAGGCCGACGAACGCCGCGCACAAGCCGCGCTCAACTACGCCGGGGCGCTGCTGCCGGCCGAGGCGTTCGAACTGCTGCAGCTCGATCCGTCGGCGCGCCTCGTCGACGTGCGCACCCGCGCCGAACTCGACTGGATCGGCCGCCCGCTCGTCGGCGACGGCCAGTACCTGCACCTCGAATGGACGCGCTACCCGGGCGGCGTGCCGAACGCCGAATTCGTCAACGAACTGAAGGCGGCCCTCCCGGCCGATACGCCCATCCTGTTCCTGTGCCGCAGCGCCGCGCGCTCGAAGCTCGCCGCGGTCGCCTCCACGCAGGCCGGCTTCACGAAGGCCTTCGACCTGCTCGAAGGCTTCGAGGGCGCGAAGGACGCCGAAGGCCACCGCAAGACGATCGAAGGCTGGTGCTTCCGGAAACTGCCGTGGATCGGCGCCTGACGGCACGCCGCGCCCGCCGGTTGCGACAACCCCATCGTCGAGCCGGGCGATGACATGCCGATGACGGGCCGCGTTGCGCGGCCCGTGGTTTTTGTGCGGCTGATTGAGGGCCGCTCAGGCGCGCGGCGTATCGGGTTCGACGACGTCGCCGCCGAGCAGGTGCACGCCTTCGCGCAGCTTCACGTATGCAGCCGCGACCGCTTCCGGCTCACCCTTCACGCCGAGGTCGATGTGGCGGCGCGCATAGATCCCGCCGCGCTCCGCATCGCCGACGCTCGGCAGGCTGAACACGCGCACGCCCGGGAAATCGCGCTCGATGCGCTCCATCAGCGGCGTGAGCGTCGATTCCGGCAGCTCGAACACGTACAGCGAGCGCTCCGCGTGCGGCGTCGCGTGATGCAGGTGCGCGTACTTCGTGTCGAGCACCCATTCGATCATCGGCCACGCCATCACCGGGAAGCCCGGCACGAAGTGCAGGTCGCCGACCGAGAAGCCGGGAATCCGGTTGTAGCCGTTCGGGATGATCGTCGCGCCCACCGGGAACACGCCCATGTTGAAGCGGTGCTGGTTCTCCGGCGACTCGAAATCGACCGGCTTGGCCGGATCGGTGTGCGTTTCGCGGATCCGTTCGGAAATCAGCACCTTCGCTTCCGGATGCAGCTCGAGCGGCACGCCGAGCGCGGCGGCCGCGCACTGGCGCGTGTGGTCGTCCGGCGTCGCGCCGATGCCGCCCGTCGAGAACACGATGTCGCCCGACGCGATCGCGCGGGCGAGGGTCGCCGTGATGCGCGCCGGATCGTCGCCGACGTATTCGGCCCAGTCGAGCGTGAGGCCGCGCGCGCCGAGCAGCTCGATGACCTTCGCCAGATGCTTGTCCTGCCGGCGGCCCGAAAGGATTTCGTCGCCGATGATGATGATGCCGATGCTCATGCCTGCCCCATGTCGATTGCGGTGGCGCGCGAACTCGCACGCAGGTCCTCCAGCGCGCGCAGGCAGTAATGCCCGAACCACAGCGCCGAGAAGACGAGGATGAAAGCGTATACCCAGATCATGGCCGCCGCGACGAACGGGAACAGCACCATCATCCAGACCGACGATACCCACACGAAGGTCGGCACGGTGCCGAGCAGCCCGGTCGCGACGCCGATGCCGATCAGCGGCCAGCGGTGCTGCCGCACGAGCGCCCGGCGCTCGTCGCGGCTCGCGTGCAGCGCAAGCGCGTCGTAGGTCATCACGCGGTAGGTGAGCCAGCCCCAGATCACCGGCGGCAACAGCGCGAAGAACGGCGGAATCAACCACAGCGGGATCGTGACGACCAGCACGACGACACCGGCCAGCGCCGCCCACAGCGAATTGAACACGCTGCCGAAGAAGGTGCCGCCCCGCTTCGCCTCGAGCGCCGCGAACTGCCGGTTCGCGAGGTGCTTGATCACGACCGGCATCGAAATCGTCGCGATCAGCAGCAGCACGGTCAGCACGATCAGCGGAATCGCGAGCGACACGACCACGAACGGCGCGACGACGGCATGCAGCTGCGACATGCCGATCGCGTCGAACGCACGGTACAGCATGGCCGTCAGCACGAAGCCGTCGAGCGCGCCGCGTGCGAGGTCCAGCAGCGACTGCCACGAGAACCACAGCACGACGCCCCACAGGACGGCCGAGACGAGAAACGGCATCAGGGTGAGCCACAGCATGCGCGGATGCAGTGCACTCGCCAATGCCCGGACGAAGGAACGCAGCAAGTCGTTCATGCGAGCCTGTATCGACGGAGAAAAACGGGGAAAGGATAAACCACGCGGCCCGCATGCGCCAAAGCACATGCGGGCCGCGTGGGGGAGCCGCTCAACGTGGGAATGGCCGGGTCAGGCCGATGCCGCGCCGCGCTTGGCGGGGAACAGGCGCCGGAAGATCCGCACGAACGCGAGGCCGTGCTGCGCCCAGAAGCCTTCGCCGTAGGACACGCCCTCGACCTGGTCGCGGATGCCGGTCGGCTCGACCGTGCGGTTCCACGACGCGGTGCCGAACATCATGTCCCACCACGGGAACAGCACGCCGAAGTTGCAGCCGTACTTCGTGCCTTCGTGGCCATAGCCGACCGCGTGGTGGCGGCGGTGGAAGATCGGGCTCACGAGCAGGCGCTCGCCGAGCCAGCCGAACGGCAGCCGTGCATTCGTGTGCTGAATGCTCTGCATGAAGTTCGTGAACGCGGTCAGCACGACGAACTGCGACGGCGTCACGCCGATCACGAGCGCGATCGCCGCGAAGAAGCACGACTGGATCACGTCGTCGAGCACGTGGTTGCGGTCATCGCACCACAGCGACATCTGGCGCTGGCTGTGATGCACCGCGTGCAGCTCCCACCAGATGCCGAACTTGTGCTGCCAGCGGTGATACCAGTAGCCGGCGAAATCGAGCACGACGAGATAGATCGCGAACGTGACGATCGGCTTCGAGGTCACGCCCGGCCACAGGTAGTCGAGGTTCAGGTTCGCGACGCCGTGCAGGCGCAGCCACGCCTGGAAGTTGTCGAACAGCGGCTGCAGCGCGAAGAAGAAGAACAGCGAGTAGATGCCGAGCTTCGCGATCGCCGTGTAGATCACGTCGACCCGCACGGCCCGGCGGTTCGTCCAGCGCTCGACGGGCAGCAGCGCCTCGAGCGGGCGCAGCAGCACGAACATCAGCACCATCTGCAGCGCCCCGACGATCACCCAGTACAGCGCGTCGTAGGTGTCCTCGTCATAGTCCATCAGGTTGAACTTGAAGAGGAGCGGCTGCACGACGTCGACGTACAGCCAGGTCTGGATGTCCGAGACGAATGCATCGATCAGGTGCAGCATCGTTCTCCCCCGCCCGTCACGCGCCGTTCGCGGCGCGCCACGGCGCGCGGTCGTAGAAATAGATGCCGTGCGGCGAGCGGCCGACGGCGATCGTCTGCACCAGCTTGCGCGACGCCAGGTCGATGATCCCGACCTTCTTCGCGAAGCGGAACGTCACCCACAGCGTCTTCTTGTCGGCGGACAGCTCCATGTCGTCCGGGCCCGGCAGCAGCCCGGTGATGTCGCCGACGTTGGTGAGCGTGTTCTCGTCGATGATGCTGATCGTGTTCGCGACCCGGTTCGTGACCGCGACGTGCGTGCCGTCA
Source organism: Burkholderia sp. Tr-20390 (assembly GCF_017104595.1). NCBI lineage: Bacteria > Pseudomonadati > Pseudomonadota > Betaproteobacteria > Burkholderiales > Burkholderiaceae > Burkholderia > Burkholderia sp. Tr-20390. Next base: position 14,991 of record NZ_JAAGPC010000191.1, read on the forward strand.
GCGAGCGAGCGGAAGTTGTGCGCGCCCTTGCCCGTGTAGATCTGCTTGACGACCTTCTGGTTGCGCCAGTCGACCACCGCGACGTAATCCGCGCCGGTCATCCCGACGAGCAGGTACTTGTCGTCCGGCGTGAGCCACAGGCCGGCCGGCACCTTGCCGACCTTCATCTTCCACTTGACCGTCTGCGTCGGCAGGTCGATCGCCGCGATCTCGCCGGAGACCTGCAGCGACACGAGCAGCGTCTTGCTGTCCTTCGTGAACGCGAGGTGGCTCGGCATCACCGCGAGCGGCACGCGCTTCACGAGCTTCAGGTCGCGGCCGTCGTAGCCGTAGATGTCGACGCGGTCGAGCCGCAGGCCGGCCGCCGCGAACCATTTGCGGTCGGGCGAGAAGCCGAGCTGGTAAGGATCGTCGATCCCCTCGACGGTGCGCTGCAGCTTGCCCGTCTTCGGATCGAGGAACATCAGGCTGTTCGAGACCGAATTTGCAACGATCAGCGACGAATTGTCGGGCGTCGCCATCAGGTGATGCGGTTCCTTGCCGGTCGGCATCGTGCTGACGACTTCGCGGGTCTGCTGGTCGATCAGGGAAAGCGTCGCTTCGGCCGAATTGAGGATGATGACGTTATTCGCGTGTGCGGCGGGTGCCAGCACGGCGGCGGCCAGCGCGAGCGTGCGGCCGAGGGAAAGGAAAGTGCGCATGAAGACTCACGTCGAGGAACAACCGTCATTGTAAAACGTTCAACCGGCCCCGCCGGTTGACCGAAGCCGGCATTGCGCCACTTCGACGCACGCCGCGGCGGCCCGGTCGGCCCGCGCGGCAGGCGCCGCACGGCCGGCCGGGGCCAGCCACCGGTGCGGGCCTGGGAAACCGATGTTGCGCTAGCGCTGCATCGACTCCCAGACCTTGTGCAGACGCTTGACAGAGACAGGCATCGGTGTGCGCAGTTCCTGCGCGAACAGCGAAATCCGCAGTTCCTCGAGCAGCCAGCGGAATTCCGCGAGCCGCGCATCGGCGACGCCGCCGCGCTGCGACACCGCGCGCTGGTACTGCTGGGCGAGCGGCAGCAGGTCGGCCGACTGCTTCGCGTCACGCGCCGGGTCGGCCTTCAGCTTGTCGATCCGCAGCGCGATGCCCTTCAGGTAGCGCGGGAAGTGCGCCAGTTGCGCGTACGGCGTATCGATCACGAAGCGTTTGCCGACCAGCGCGGCGAGCTGCTGCTGCAGGTCCGCATGCGCCTGCGCGAACGGCTTCGCCTGCGCGAGCTTCTTCACGAGCCCCGCGTATTCGGCCAGGATCTGCCCGACCAGCCGCGCGATTTCCTGCGCGAGCAGGTTCAGGCGGCTCCGGCCCTCGTCGCGGCGCGCGTGGAAGCTCGCGTCGTCGTCGGGCAGCGGGTCCTGCAGGCACGCGCGGTCGAGCGCCGTGTCGATCAGCTGGTCGCGCAGCTCGTCCTGCGTGCCGAGCGACATGTACTGCATCGCCATCTCGCGCAGGCCCGGCAGGTTCTTCTCGAGGAACTTGATCGGCTCCTTCAGCTGCAGCGCGAACAGCCGCCGCAGGCCGGCCCGGTGGATGCGCGCGGCCTCCTCCGGCGAATCGAACACCTCGACGTCGCAATGCGTGCCGCGATCGACGAGCGCCGGGTAGCCGTACAGCGTCTGGCCGCGCCGGCGGATCTCCAGCAGCTCGGGCAGCTTGCCGAAATTCCACGTCGTCAGGTTCTCGTACAGCGCGGTCGCACCGGCTTCCGCCGGCGCGGCCGTCTGCGGCGCCGCGCCCTTGCCGGCCTTCGCGTGGCGGCCGGCGGCCCCCG
>NZ_JAAGPC010000192.1:0-16672 GCF_017104595.1 Burkholderia sp. Tr-20390
CCGGCGGGCTCGTCGGCGCCGGCTTGGGCGGTGGCGCGGGCGCGGCGCTGGGCGGCCACGTGTCGCGCAACAACTCGCGTTCCAACGATCATTACCGCGGCAACAAGCACAAGAAGCGCCACAAGCACGACTGACCGGCGGTTCCCCGGCGAGTGTCGACGGCGCCGGGGTGCCGTGCATGAAGGGCGACGGAGGCGGTCAAGCGGTCAATCCGGCTTTCCGTCGCCGGTGATCAATGCGTTGAGCACCAGATCCGAGATCGTGCGGTAAGCCGCGTCGAAATCGTCGTTCCCCAGCGCACGCTTGCCGAGCACCAGCAGCATCTGGGGAGCGAAATCCGCATACGCCTGCGTGGCTGCCCAGATCAGGAAGAACAGGTGCTCGGCATCGACCTGCCTGACCTTGCCTTCCTCGATCCAGCGTTCGAGCACCCGGATGTCGTCGCGCAACACCGGAATCAGTTGTTTGCGGATTTCCTTTCCGTAGGTCCTGGCCCCGCCGATGATCTCCAGCGCAAACACCCGCGATCCATGCGGGCGATTTCTGGAGAATTCGAGTTTGGCCCGGATATAGGCCGACATGGCTTCCGCGGGCTCGCGATCGGGCGCCGCAAACTCCCGCATCCTGCCGAGCCAGTCCCGCAATACGTCGTCCAGCACGCGTTGGTAGAGCGCCAGCTTCGTGGGGAAGTAGTACATCAGGTTCTGCTTCGACAGGCCGGCGGCCGCTGCGATCGTCGCAACGGAACTCCCCTCGAATCCGTCAATGGCAAACGATTCCTCGGCCGCGGCGAGAATGGTCGCCTCGAGCGTGTCGCGCAGCGCTTCGCGCCGGCCGTGAGGCCGGGCGGGCGTTCCCGCGGTCGGCTCGGACGGGTGCCTCACGATGCGTCCTCCCGCATGTCGGACCGGCGGCGTCGCCCGCTCAACGCGTGCCTGCTTCAGGATAGGTGATGTGTTCGGGCGCGCGCTGCATGATGACCTTCCCGGCACGGAGCGACACGCGCACCTTGGCCTGCGTGCGAACCACTTCATAGTCGGAATCCGCGTCGAGGATCAGCAGGTTGGCCGGCCGCCCGACAGCGATGCCATAGCGATCGCCCAGGGACATCGCACGGGCGCTGTGCTCCGTCACGAAGTCGAGGCATCGCTGCAGGTCTTCGTAGCCGAGCATGTGGCACACGTGCAGGCCGACGTCGAGGATGCGCAGGATGTTGCCGTTGCCGATGGGATACCACGGATCCTTGATCGAATCCTGTCCGAAGCACACGTTGATGCCGGCGCGATCGAGTTCCGCGACACGCGTGATGCCGCGTCGTTTCGGGAACGTGTCGAAACGCCCCTGCAGATGGATGCTTTCGGTCGGACACGAAACAAAATGGATGTCCGACCGCTTCAGCAAGCGGAACAGCTTCGAGCAGTAGGCGTTGTCGTAGGAACCCATCGCGGTCGTGTGGCTGGCGGTGACGCGCGGGCCCATCCCGCGAACCCGCGCCTCCTCGGCAAGCACTTCCAGGAAGCGCGAGTGCGGATCGTCGGTTTCGTCGCAATGAACGTCGACCAGGCAGTCCTTGCGCTCCGCGAGTTCCATCAGGAACTTGATGGAGCTCACGCCCTGGTCGCGCGTGTTCTCGAAATGCGGAATGCCGCCCACGACGTCGGCCCCCATGTCGATCGCGCGCTCCATCAGTGCCCGTCCGTTCTCGAACGACTCGATGCCTTCCTGCGGGAAGGCGACGATCTGCAGATCGATGAGGTCGCGTGCTTCGTCCCTGACCTCGAGCATCGCCTTCAACGCGGCAAGCGTGTGATCGGTGACGTCCACGTGCGTGCGCACATGCTGGATGCCGTTGTCGCGCAACATGCCGATCGTGGTGTGGGCGCGGGCTTTCGTATCCTCATGGGTAATGGTGGCCTTGCGCTGGCCCCACCGCTCGATACCTTCGAACAGCGTGCCGCTCATGTTCCACTCGGGTTCGCCCGCGGTCAGCGTCGCATCGAGGTGGATATGCGGCTCGACCAGCGGCGGGATGACGAGATGGCTGCCCGCATCGATGACGTCGTCCCCTTGAGGCGGCAGCGGCGACGGCTGGAGGCCGATGCCGCTAATCGTGCCCGCATCGATGTCGATCGTGAAGAGGCCGCTACGGCCGCGCAATCTGGCGTTGATGATTTTCATGAGGATTCCTGTGGTTCGGGGGAGCGGGAGGGTGCGCAGCGGAATCATTCACCCTGAACGGACGGCTCGCGCGTGAACGCGCGGGCAATCTGCAGCAGCACGATGTAGGCGGCGGCGGACGCCGCGATGCCGACGAGCGGCGCGATCCACGGCGAGGTATAGGCGAGTCCGGCGCCGATGGCATACGCGGCCAGGCCGACCAGGTTGAAGCGCGGAAGGCGGGCGGCGGCGAGCGACGGGTATTGCCCGCGATGGCGGTACCAGTAGTCCGCCATGATCACGCCGCCGACCGGCGGAATGATCGAGCCGAGCAGCACCAGGAACGGAATCAGCCACGCGTACATCCCGCCGACCGCGAGCACGATGCCGATCGCCGCGCCCACCAGTACGAGCGTGCGGCGCCGTTCGGTGCGCAGCAGATGGCATCCGGCGGCCGCCACGTTGTACATCGTCGGCCCCTGGATGGTCCAGAGATTGAGGCACAGCATCACGACCGCCGCGATCGACAGGCCCTGCAGCATCATCACCTCGACGATGTCGGCTTGCTGGTAGACGATCGCGCAGTATGCGCCCGCGATGATCATCAGGCCGTTGCCCGCGAAGAATCCGATCATGCTGGCCCAGACGGCGCTGCGCGCACTGCGTGCGAGGCGGGTCCAGTTGGTGGCCTGGGTCGCGCCGCTGGCAAAGGTGCCGATGACCATGGTCACGGCGGCCGAGAACGGCATCGGCTGGGACGGCACGACATGCGTGAGGCCGGCCCACCCGCCGATATCGCGGGTGGCGATCCACATCGACGTCATCAGCAGCACGAACATCAACGGCACGGAGACGCGCGACAGCAGATCCATGCCGCGATAGCCGATGATGGCCGTGATGGAAAATCCGAAGCCGAAGAGGATCATCAGCGGCGTGGTCACGGCGGGCGGCCAGCCCAGCAGCTTGACCAATACGATCGCCACCGTCGCGGTTCCCCATGCGTACCAGCCGAGTTCGGCGAAGCCGAGCAGGAAATCGGACAGCTTGCTGCCCGCTTCCCCGAAGCAGAACCGCCCCATCAGCACCGCGTTCAGGCCGCTGCGGGCGGCAATCAGCGCGAGCGATGCCGCATAGGCGGCGAGCAACAGGTTTCCGATGACGGCGATCTGGATCATGCTGACGACGTCGAAGGCGACACCGATCTTGCCGCCGGCAAACATCGTTCCCGTGAAGAACGTGAAACTCAACAACACCATCGTGATGGACAGGAATCCGGTGCGTTTCTCGAGCGGGACTTCGCTCAGCGAGAATTCTCCGTGATCCGATTCGGCCATCGGGCTTGCATCCCGGTTCGTGGGCATCTTTCTTGTCTCCCGTCAGCGATTGGGTCGGGTCTGAAAGGGGTTACGGGGGCCGTGCCTGGATGGGTGGCGCGCTGTTTCAGCGGGTCATTCTCTCAGTCCAAAATTTTTACAACCGTAAAAATTTCGTCCGGGTGGATGGCAGGAACCTTCACCGGGGCGGTGCGGTTCATGCGCAACGCGTGTCGTGTATCGGCGGATCCGGCGTCTTTTTGCCCGCTTGCCTCCGTGAAATTGCCGTGCTAATTTTTCATGAAATTTCTCGGCGTAAATTTCACGGGAGTCCGCATGTTCGTGCAGTCCGACCGTCACGTCGCAAGCTACTACGCCGGCACTTACCCGGCGCCGATCCCGCATCGTCCGGAGCTGGACGAACGCATCGACGCCGACGTGCTCGTCGTCGGCGCGGGTTTCAGCGGGCTGCATACGGCATTGCGCCTGGCGCTGGCCGGCAAGCGGGTCGTCGTGCTCGAAGCGAGCCGCGTCGCGTGGGCCGCGTCGGGCCGCAACGGCGGGCAGGCGCTGCTCGGCTGGTCGTGCGACATGCAGCCGCTCGAGGATTCGCTCGGCCGCGACGGCGCGCGCCTGCTGTGGGACAGCATGCGCTGGGCCGCGGCCGAGGTGCGCGAACTGCCCGTGCGGCACGGTTTCGACATCGACTACCGGCCCGGCAGCCTGTGGGCGGCCGTGCGGCCACGGCGTGTCGCGATGCTCGAGCAGGCGCGTGACGAGGCGGCCGAGCGCTGGGGCTACGACCGGCTGCGCGTGATCGGCCGTGACGAGATGCTCGAATGGATCGGCGGCACGCGTTACCTTGCGGCGCTGCACGATCCCGAGGCCGGCCACCTGAATCCGCTGAAACTCGCGCTCGGCCTCGCGCAGACGATCGAGCGCACGGGCGGCCGCATCTTCGAGCAGAGCCGCGTGCTCGACTGCCGCGAGACGGCCGGCGGTCACGTTGCCCGCACGGCGCGCGGCGAAGTACGCGCGGACGTGCTCGTGCTGGCCTGCAACGCCTACGTCGATCGGCTCGATCGCGATCTCGCGCGCCGGCTGCTGCCGGTCGGCACGTACCAGGTCGCGACCGCGCCGCTCGCACCCGACGTCGCCCGTTCGCTGCTGCCGCAGAACAGTTGCGTGATCGACAACCAGTTCGTGCCCGACTATTTCCGCCTGAGCCCCGACAACCGGCTGCTGTTCGGCGGCGGCTGCACGTATCTCGGCGGCATTCCGGCCGATATCGCGGCGGCGACGCGCCCGCACCTCGAACGGGTGTTCCCGCAGCTGGCCGGCGTGCCGATCGATTACGCGTGGGGCGGCCACATCGACATCAGCATGCGCCGCACGCCGGACATCGGCCGCCACGGGCAGCGTTTCTGGCTGCAGGGGTTCTCGGGGCACGGCGTGCTGCCGACGCTCGCCGGTGCGCGCGCGGTGGCCGACGCGGTGCTCGGCGACGAACGCCTGCTTGCGCAGTACCAGCGCATCCGCAACCCGCGCTTCCCCGGCGGCGACCGGCTCGCCGCGCCGCTGGAAGCGATCGGCAAGGCCTGGTACCGTCTGCGCGATACCGTCTGACTGCACCGGAACCCACCATGAATGAACAGGAAGAGATAGAAAGCCTGGCGATCCTGATCCGCGACCTGCGCAAGCATCGCAAGGTCACGCTCAACGATCTCGCGGAACGGATCGGCCGCTCGGTCGGCTTTCTGTCGCAGGTCGAGCGCGGGCTGTCGCGCCCGACGGTGGCGGATCTCACCGCGATCGGCGAGGCGCTCGGCGTGCCGACCACCTATTTCTACAGCCTGAGCAAGCCGCGCAGCGTGCCGTGGGTGACGCGGCCCGACGAGCGGCGCACCGTGTATTACGCGGCCGGCATCACCGACATCCTCGTGTCGCCGAACATGCGCTCGCGCTTCTCGATCCTCGAAAGCCATCTCGCGCCGGGCGCGAGCAGCGGCGAGCGGCCCGTCGACGACAGCGACGAGCAGGGCGGTTTCGTGCTCGAAGGAGAACTGACGATCTGGGTCGACGGCGACGATACGCCCGTCACGCTCGGCCCGAACGACGCATTCCAGCTTCCTGCGCACAAGCGCTTTCGTTACGCCAATTTGACTGATGCGCCGACGCGCGTGATCTGGGTATTCACCTGAGTGGTCGGCGGGGCGCGCGGTGATGCAGGCCATCGCGCCACGCAGCATGTTTGCAGTACTGATTTAAATGCGGCGTTTGTTGTCGAGTGTGCCGCATGAATCCGGTTCGCCGCACCGCGGCACCGCCATACAAGACATGGAAAGGATGAGACATGGCTGACGTCGTTCCCGCGCTGGTCGCCGAGGTCCGCGCATTCCGGCAGGCGCATCCCGAGATCCGTTATGTCGACCTGATCTGCCTCGACCTGCCCGGGCATTTCTACGGCAAGCGCTACCCGATCGATGCGCTCGAGAAGGTGGCGGCCGGCTTGCTGCTGAAGCTGCCGCAGAACTGCATCCTGCTTGGCACGCAGGGCGGGCTCTACAAGATCGGCGACTACTGTTTCAACGACGGCGACCCGGACGCCGTGCGCCGGCTGATCCCCGGCACGCTGAAGCCGGTGACCTGGGAGAAGCAGCCGCTCGGCCAGATGCTGATCACGACGGACGGCACCGATGCGCCGGTCGAGTTCGAGCCGCGCGAGGTGCTCGCGCGCGTGCTGAAGCGGCTCGCGCGGCGCGGCATCCGGCCGGTCGTCGCGTTCGAGCTCGAGTTCTACCTGTTCGCCGCGCAGCTCGAGGAGGGGATGCCGAAGTATCCGCGCGACCGCCTGTCCGATGATCGCGACGATCAGCCGAACATGCATATCGAGCGCCTGTCGCGCTTCTCCGACGTGCTGCACGAAATGGTCGACGTCGCGTGCGTGCAGGGAATCGACGCGACCGTGATCACCGCCGAGCTCGGGCCGGGCCAGTTCGAAATCAATTTCGGCCATTGCGACGACGGGCTGCGCGCGGCCGACTGGTCGGCGATGTTTTGCCGCAGCACGCGCGGCGTCGCGTTGCAGCACGGCTATCGCGCGAGCTTCATGGGCAAGCCGTACCTGCATGCGCCGGGCAGCGGGATGCATGTGCATGTGAGCCTCTACGACGATGCGGGGCGCAACCTGCTCGCGGCGGACGGGCAGCGGCCGCTGCGGCACGCGGTGGCCGGCTGCCTCGCGCTGCTGCCGCATTGCATGCCGGTGTTCGCGCCGAATCACAATGCGTTCCGGCGCTACGGATCGATGGTGAATGCGGCGAGCCGCGCGAGCTGGGGCTTCGAGGATCGCGATGCGTGCATCCGGATTCCCGAGTCGGATGCGCGCAACCTGCGGATCGAGCACCGGCTCGCGAGTGCGGACGCGAACCCTTACCTCGTGCTCGCGGCGATTCTCACCGGGATGGAGCACGGGCTCGACGCGAAGCTCGAACCGATCGCGCCGCTCAACGAGGATCGCGGCAGCGGGATCGATTTCCCGAAGGAGATGCTGTCGGCTGTCGCCGGGATGCAGGAGCACGCGGCCGTGCGCGAAGGGCTCGGCAGCGAGTTCGTGATGGTGTATTGCGAGAACAAGCGGCAGGAGGAGCTGGATTTCCGCAATGAAATCGGGGCGCGGGAGTATCGGTGGTTCTTGTGATCGAATGCCATCGCTTGCGCGTCTTGTCAGTCCCGCGCCGGCATCATCGGCAGGCCCGCTCCCCACGCGTTCGCGAGCGCTTCGATTTCGGCGCTCGGATCGACCTGTCGAGCAGCGTCGTGCGTGTCGTTGCCGAATAGCCGGTGAGCGAACTCGCGTGCACGTAGCGTGATCGCCGTGGTTTTCCGGGTGCGTCGCAGCGTGAACGACGCGAACGCTGCGTCGAGGTCGTTGCCTTTTCCATGCTCGTCGAGACAACGGGCGAGATGCCATGCGTCCTCGAGCGCCTGGCATGCGCCCTGTCCGGAGGTGGGGAGTGGTGCGTGCGCGGCGTCGCCGATCAACAGCACATTGCCGCGGTGCCACACGTCCACCGGATCGAGATCGTGCACGCGGATCTTCGCGATCGTGCCCGGCGGCGTCGCGCGCATCACGCTCGCGATGGGCGCGGGCCACCCGTCGAAGAGCCGTTCCAGCAGCGGGCCGGGATCGTCCGGTGCCGCATCGTCGCTATCATCGATTTCAGCCTCGGCCCGGGCCGCTGCCCAGTACATGCGATGCCGGTCCAGCGCGACGATGCCGAATCGTTCGCGCTGGCCCCAGTAGTCGAATATCGACACGTCGTCGACCAGCGGCACATCGCTATGCGCGACGCCGATCCAGTTGACGAATCCCTGATAGACGGGCGTGGCGTCGCCGACCACATGGCGTCGCGCGACGGAATTCATGCGGCCGTCCGCGCCGATCACGAGATCGGGGGCGATCGCCACGCCGTTGTCGAAGCGAACGATCGCGCGGCCATCGGTGCCGGTATCGATGGCTGTCGCGCAGTGACCGAAGCAGACTTCGATGTCGTGCGCGGCGACGTGCCGCGCCAGCACGGCCTGCAAGTCGCGCCGCAAGATCGAGCGCGTCGGGAAACCCATGTGGCGGTCGAGTTCGCCGATATCGAAGCGCTTGAACGGGGTGCCGTGCCGGTCCATGCACCGCATCGCGTGCAGGTGGCCGCTGACCTCGACGATGTCCGGCAGGAGGCCGAGTTGCTCGAGCACGAAGCCGGCATTCGGCCAGAGCACGACGCCAGCACCCATCGTCGTCGCGGACGGCCTGCGTTCATGGAGCCGTATCCGGTGCCCCTGCCCGGCGAGCGCAAGCGCGGTGCTCATGCCGGCCACGCCGGCGCCGAGAATGGCGATATCCATGTTGATGCTCCCGTAGGTTCGTGTGCGTGCTCACGTCGGCGCGGGTTCGTGCGTCGGCGGCCACGCCTTGACTGGATCCGCATCGTAAATTACGGTCCCGAACGGGATAAGCCGTGAAAAACGGCGAGCTTTAATACCTGAAACGGGATAATGATGCGCAGCAAGCTGGATCTGAACGCGGTGCGCGTGTTCGTGTCGGTCGTCGACGAAGGCAGCTTTGCCGGCGCCGCGCGCGTGCTGTCGATACCCGGTTCCAACGTGAGCCGCCATGTGGCGCAACTGGAGTCGAGGCTTGGCGTGCGCCTGCTGGAGCGCAGCACGCGGCACCTGCGCATGACGGAGGCTGGGCGCCTGCTGCACGAGCGCGCGAAGCCGATGCTCGATGCGCTGACGCTTGCTGAATTCGAACTGACCTCGCAGCAGACGGAGCTGCGCGGCGTGCTGAAGCTTTGCGTGCCCGGCGAAATCGGGCCGCGCATGCTCGGGCCGATCGTCGCGGAATTCGCGAGCCGCCATCCGCGTGTCGAAATCGATTGCGATACGAGCCTCGCGGGCGTCTCGACGCTGCGCGACGATATCGACCTGTCGATCATCGTCCATCGCGGCAAGCTGGACGACAGCGCGTTCGTCGTCAGGCCGCTCGTGAGCCTGCCGAGCGTCGTCGTGGCCGCGCCGTCGCTCATCGAGCGCACCGGCATGCCGACGCGGACGGAGCAGCTCAGGCAGTTGCCGTGCATCACGACGCTGAGCACGCTGAAAGGGCAACCGTGGCAGTTCGCCGACGGCGACGGGCGGATTCACAAGATTCCGGTCGCGAGCCGGTATCGCGTCAATAGCGGCGAAATGGCGGGTCTGGCGGCGGTGAACGGGATCGGCTTCGCGATTCTCGTCGAACGCGGGTGCGCGGCCGAGCTGGCCGCCGGGCGGCTGGTGCGTGTGCCGCTGGAGATGACGCCGGCGCCGCTGGAACTGTTGGCCGCCTATTCGAGCCGCAATTCCGTCAACGCGAAGATCCGCGAGTTGCTGCAGCTGATGCAGGCGCGTCTGGCGGCAGGGGTGGCGATGCCGTCATGACGATCGTTTCGGCAATGCGCGCCAGTAGCGCACTTCTTCAATCGGCGCACCGTCGATCTCGAACGTCTTGATGTCGTCTTCGGCGACGAAGCCCTCGCGTTCATAGAACGCCCGTGCACGATGGTTTTTCACCAGCACCCAGAGCGACACCCATTCATGGCCCAAATCATGCAGCGCACGGCATGCATGGTCGACGAGTGCCGCGCCGACACCTTGCCCGCAATGCGCTGGATGCAGATAGATCGATTCGATTTCGCCCCAGGTGCGATCCTTGTCGGTGTCGCGCGTCGGACCGTACGCGATCCAGCCGATCGGCTCGCCTTCCGTGAACGCGAGCGCGACACGCGGCCGTCCGGCGTCGAGCGCATGGCGCCACGAGGCGGTGCGTTTCTCGACCGACAGGCCGGCGAGGAACGCGGCCGGCATGATGCCCGGGTAGGTGGCCTGCCACGATGCGACGTGGATGGCGGCGATGGTCGGGGCATCGGCGGGCGTGGCAGGGCGGATGTCGATGTGCATCGTGTTCGGTGTCATGTGTACTCCGCCTGATCGGTTGCCGTGTGCCGCGCCGTCGCGCGCGGGATTCAATTCGCCGGATCCAGACTGGCGTCGATCGCAAAACGGTAATCGATCTCCACCTGCGATGCATCGCCGGGCACGTCGGTTTTCTTCAGCACGAATTCGAACGCGGGCTCGAACCAGCCGTTGCGCGGCACTTCTCCACCGAGGATCTCGACCTCATACCAGCCGTTGTCGATTTCAATCACGGGCCTGCCCGGTTCGCGGTAACGCGCGAGCAGTGCGTTGACCGTCGTGTCGTTGAAGCGTTCGAGAATCCGCCACGTGTAGAGCATGACCGCACGATGCTCGACGCGCAGCACGTACCCGCCGCGCCGATGCTGCAGGCGGCTTCCCGTCTTCAGCAATTCGGGTGTGTCGCCATCCAGCGTGAAGATGACCGTGTACGGATGGTTCTCGATGCCGGCGAGCGGAACGACGACACCTTCCAGCACCGCGCGATCACCGCTGTCGCTCGTGGTGAACGCAGATGCGACGTCGTCCGGCAGTCCGTGCTGTTCCTTGAAGCGCTTCAGCAGCAGGAGATCGCCGACGAGAAAATAGTCGACCAGATCGTTGAGGACTTCAGAGAATTCATGTCGCATCGCGGCTCCTTTCAAGGCTCCTTTCAAGGCTCCTTTCAAGGCTCCTTTCGCGGTGCCGATGCGCACGGTTCGCAAGGGCGCGAAGCGCCGCGTCGCGAAACGTCTCGCGGCGCGGCACGCGCGACGCCCTTACTCGCCGAGCTTCGACGTCACGCAGCCCGTGCTCGAGCATTCGCGCTCACGCTCGCGCAGGAACGACAGCCGCGACTGCGTCATGTCGTTCGCGCACTGGATATCCACGAGGTAGCTGTTATTGCGCGTCTCGCTGCACTGCGCGTCGCGTTGCTTCAGCCACGCGAGCTGGCCGGCCTTCAGTGTCGCCTGCTGGTCGCCGCTCAGTTGCTTGCGCAGGCGGCCGTATTCGTCGTTGAGATCGCGGTCGGACTGCGAGAACTGCGTGCTGGTGCAGTACACCTGGTCGAACGCACTGCGTGGCTTCCCGCAGCCGGCAGCGTGTGCGGTGAACGGAACGGCAAGCGCGAGCAACGCGCAGGATGCGAGCAGATGCTTCATTTTCATGGTGATGCTCCTGACTGGGTGAAAACCGTTGAGCCCGGCGGGCGTTATCGTTGCTTATTGCGGTGTCGTGCACGCGTCGATGCCGCCCGCGATCGCGGTGGACAGCTTCTGGATCGTCTCGCGTCGCGCCAGCCGCGCTTCCTCGTCCGGATTGACGATCACGCCGGCTTCGACGAGCACCGCCGGAATCGGCGCGGTGCGCAGCACGACGAGATCGTCGAAGCGGTGGATGCCGAGCTGAGGGTCGATCAGCGGGCGATTCTCGCCGCGGATCGGCTGCGCGTGATACAGCGACGGCCGCTCGCCGGACGCGACCAGCCGCTCGGCGATCGCCTTCGCGCAACGCAGGCTTTCCGCATAGTGCGGATTGCGTTCCGACACGAACACCGAGAAGCCGCGGAATTCGCGCTGCCGACCCGCGTCGATGAACTGCTGCTGCATCGAGTCGTGATGGATCGACACGAACAGGTTCGCGTCGGGCGCCTGCGTCGAACGCTGGTCGAGCGCGATCTCACGGCCGTCGGCCGACGTGCGCAGCACGCGGTCGCCATGTGCGGCGAGTTTCTCGGCGACCGCCGTGGACAGGTCGAGGTTGTACAGGTATTCGACGCGGCCGCTCGCACCGGTGGAGCCCGGGCGCGCCGGCGTATGGCCGGTGTCGACGACGATGTAGCGCCCGGAGGCGGGTGCGGAGCCGGCCGCATGCAGCGCCAGCGGCGCGCCGAGCAGCGGGGCGCAGGCGAGCACACGCGCGGCGGCGCGCACGAACGGGCGAAGGCGTCGGATGGTTCGGTTCGTCATTGTTGTTGTCGAGGAGGGCATACGGCGCGTCGGACGGCGCGGCACGTCGGCCTGCTCAATGCAGTCGGAATGTCGGGCGATTATAGCGGCTGGCGGCGGCGCCGCAATGACGGATGACGGCCGTCAGGCCAGCACGCGCCGGGCGGCGAGCACGCCCCAGTACGACGCTTCCTCGAACAGCGACAGCCCGGACAGATCGGCATGCGCGAACACGATGGGGCCGTCGGCATCGCGCAGCGCGAGCAGCCCCGGCCGGCTCAGGAAGCCGACGTCGGGCGTCGCCATCGCGTGACCACGCACGGTGATCTCGAGCGCCGTCGCATGTTTCCACAGTTCGCGCCCGTAGACGGCCTGCAGGTCGATCGCCGCCTGTTCGCGCAACGCGTCGGGTCGGGCCTGCGCGAGCCAGCGGCGCGTGTCGTCGGGCGCTTGCGTGCTCAACGCCTGGTACGAGGAGAACACCGAGCGCGTCGGCGGCGACATGCGAATAATCTGGTGCGTCGACACGACATAGCCGAGCCCCGCGCCGTCGTAGACGACGTTGTCCCACGCGAGCGGCACGCCCGCTTCCTCGGCCGGCATGCCGTCGAGCAGGAAGTTGGACACGAGCCACGGCGCACGCGGCGGCAAGTCGCGCGCGGGATCGAAGCCGTACGCGGCAAGCTGCGGAAACACGCGCGCCGCGACGAACAGCGGCATCGCGCAGACGACGCGCCGCGCCTTCAGCGTGAACGTCGACAGCGCGCCGTCGTTGCCGATGCGCGCGCACAGCACGTCGACGCCGCCCGCGCGTTCGGTCGCACGCACCGCGAAGCCGTCGCGCGACCACGTGTTCGAGCCGGTGCGCGCGGTGATCGAATCGGTGAGCTTCGTCACCATCGTGTGCAGTCCGTCGGGCCAGGTCAGCACCGCGCCGTCGCTCGCATCGCCCGCATGGCCGCCGCGCGACGAGAAATAGTGCAGCCCGGCCCATGCCGACACATGCTCGTAGCCTGCGCCATAGTCGTCGCGGCAGCAGTAATTCAGGTACCAGTGCAGCGCCTTCGCGGTGTAGCCCTCGTCGAGCAGCCACTGGCGGAACGAGCGCCGGTCCAGCGCACGCCAGCGCGGGTCGCGCGACGATTCCGCGATCGGGATGCAGAACACCTTGCGGCCGTCGGCGCCGCATGCGGTGCGCAGCCCGTCCGTGTACGCGAAGAAGCGTGCCTGCTGCGCGAGTTCGTCGGCGCCGAGGCCGGCCGTCGGCACGATGCCGTCCTGCCACTGCCCGGCGATGAAGAGCCGTTCGTCGGGCGCATGGACCAGCGCGCGCTCGTCGTACACCGGGCGCGCGGAGAACGGCGCCGCTTCGATTACGCCGAGATCGGCGAGCATGTCGCGCAGGTGCGCGGATTCGAGTGACGGCAGCGGCAGGTAGTGCGCGCCTTTCGGATAGCCGAGATCGCCGAAGCGGCCGCCGGCCGCGTTGCCACCGAATTCGGGGCCGGCCAGCACCGTGAAGCGCTGGTGCCCCGCGCGTGCGAGCTGCCACGCGCACGACAGCCCGGCCGCGCCCGCGCCGAGGATCGCGACGTCGGTCTCGATCGTGCCGGACGGCGGCGGCAGCGTTGCATGGTCGCGCAGCGCATGGCCTTCACGCATGCCGGGGTAGCCGACATGCGGCGTCGTCTCGATCCAGCCGGTGCGCCCGCAGGCGGCGAGCGACGCGGCCGCCGACGCGACGAGGAACGTGCGGCGGTCCATCAGCGCAGCACGTGTTTCCAGTCGTCGTCGAAACGGCGCACGAGCGGCTGGTCGTTGAGTTCGTTCGGCGACATCGGCAGCGCCGGCATGTCGGCCGGGAAGTGGAACATCTCGGCGGCCGTCTGCGCGTCGAGCCAGCGCGTGGGCACCGCGTAGTGCGTCGGCACCGTGAAGTCGCGGCGCTTGCCGGCGACCACGAAACCCCAGTCGCCGAACGACGGCACGTAGCAGTGGTATGGCCACGTGTTGAGCCCGGCTTCGTGCAGCGTCGCGATGATGGTCCAGTACGCGTGCGGCGCGAAATACGGCGAGGTCGACTGGATCACCGCGTAGCCGTTCTCCGACAGGTGGCGTGCGAGCAGCCGGAACACCGGCACCGAATACAGCCGGCCGAGCCCGAAGTTGGTCGGGTCGGGAAAGTCGACGACGATCGCGTCGTACACGTCGGCATTCGATTCGAGCCAGCGCACCGCGTCGTCGTTGATCACGTGCACGCGCGGGTCCTTCAGCGCGCCTTGGTTCAGCTTGACGAGCGGGGCGGACGTGGAGAACAGCTTCGTCATCGCGGGATCGAGATCGACGAGCGTGATCTGTTCGAGGTTGTGGTGCTTCAGCAGCTCGCGCACCGCGAGGCCGTCGCCGCCGCCGAGCACGAGCACGCGCTTCGCCCACGGCAGCGCCTCGATCGTCGGATGGATCAGCGCCTCGTGATAGCGGTGCTCGTCGCGCGACGAGAACTGCAGGTTGCCGTTCAGGTACAGCCGCATGTCGTCGTGCCACTGCGTGAGCACGATGCGCTGGTACGGCGTCGTTTCCGAATAGATCGTCTCGTCGCCGTACACGCCGTGTTCGGCCCAGTGCGTGATGCGGTCCGACAGCGCGAAGCCGGCGACGAGCAGCCCGATCACGAGCGATGCGCGCATCAGCTTGCCGCGTACGTTGCGGATCTCGTCGCGGAACAGGTGCGTCGTCCACAGCGCGACGAACGCATTCAGGAGCCCGAACAGGAAGCTGGTACGCAGCAGGCCGAGACGCGGCGCGAGTACCAGCGGGAAGATCAGCGACACGGCGAGCGAGCCGAGATAGTCGAAGGTAAGCACTTCGCTGACGGTATGGCGGAACGCCTGGCGCCGCTGCTGGAACGCGCGCATCACGAGCGGGATCTCCATCCCGATCAGCAGGCCGAGCGCCAGCACGAGTGCATAGAGCGCCGCGCGGAACGGCGCGGCGAGCCACGCGAACACCGCGAACAGCAGCGCGGCCGACACGCCGCCGAGCAGGCCGACGAGCAGCTCGATGTCGACGAAGCGGTCGAGCACGTCGTCGTCCTCGACGAACTTCGCGAGCCACGAGCCTATCCCCATCGCAAACAGGTAGCTGCCGATCACCGACGAGAACTGCAGGATCGAATCGCCGAGCAGGTAGCTGGACAGCGCGCTGCTGATCAGTTCGTAGCCGAGCCCGCACGACGCGAGCACGAGAATCGACAGGACGAGCGCGCGCCTATGCAGCATGGGGCGTCCGTTGTGCGGCGGTCGGCAATGTGGATATACTGGCGCGGAATTTTGTCTGCTGGCCCTGTGCGGGCCGGCCGGCGACGGGGCGGCGAACCGAGCACAAAATCCGAGGGAAAGAATGAATAGTGCCTATCTCTATGCGGTTCATTTACTGTCGGCGTTCGTGCTGCTTCTTGTGTTCGCGGCAGTGTACCTGAAGGTCACCCCGTTCGACGAACTGGCGCTGATCCGCGACGGCAACGCCGCCGCGACGCTGTCGTTCGGCGGCGCGCTGATCGGCTTCTGCCTGACGCTCGCGTCCAGCATCGCGCACAATTCCACGCTCGGCGAAGTCGTGATCTGGGCGGTCGGCGCGATGGCCGTGCAACTGATTACCTACGCGGCGCTGACGCGCCTGATGCCCGGCATGAATCATGCGATCGAGGATCGCAACGTCGCGATGGGCGGCCTGATGGGCACCGCGTCGCTCGTCGTCGGCATCATCAATGCCGCCTGCCTGACCTGACGCGCCACGCGTTTCGAGGAGACCGACATGAGTCTGGGTTCATTCATCCGCAAGCAGTTCATCGACGTCCTGCAATGGACGGAAGACACCGACGGCGTGCTGGCCTGGCGCTATCCGATGGAAGACCAGGAAATCCAGTACGGCGGCAAGCTGACCGTGCGCGAGACCCAGGTCGCGATCTTCGTGAACGAAGGCAAGGTCGCCGACGTGTTCCAGCCGGGGCTGTACACGCTCGAAACGAACACGCTCCCGGTGCTCACGTACCTGAAGAACTGGGACAAATTCTTTCAGTCGCCTTTCAAGTCGGACGTCTATTTCTTCAGCACGCGGCTGCAGCTCGGCCGGCGCTGGGGCACCGCGCAGCCGGTGACGATCCGCGATCGCGAATTCGGCTTCGTGCAGGTGCGCGCGTTCGGCATCTACTCGTACCGGATCGTCGATGCGGGCGCGTTCCATCGCGAGGTCAGCGGCACGCGCGCGCAGTACACGGTCGACGATCTCGAACAGCAACTGCGCAACCTGGTCGTCACCGCGATGAGCACGACGTTCGGCTCGGCTGACGTGCCGTTCGTCGACATGGCCGCGAACCAGTCGCTGCTGTCGCAGCGCGTCGCCGAGGCGCTGGTGCCGGTGTTCACGCGCTACGGCCTCGCGCTCGACGCGTTCGCCGTTGAAAGCGTGTCGCTGCCGGCCGAACTGCAGAAGGCGCTCGACCTGCGGATCGGCGCGGGGATGGCCGGCGATCTCGCGCGCGCCACGCAATACCAGACCGCGCAGGCGATTCCGCTCGCCGCGCAGAACCCGGGCGGCATCGCCGGGATCGGCGCGGGGCTTGCCGCGGGTGCGGCGATCGGGCAGGCGAGATAGGTCGCCCAGAACGTCGACGCCACGCCGACGTTTTCCGGCAGATAGCGCGAATAGTCCGACACGTACGGCGCGAACGCGATCTGCCACAACGCCGACAGCGACACCGTCGCG
>NZ_JAAGPC010000193.1:0-16734 GCF_017104595.1 Burkholderia sp. Tr-20390
GCCGGACGCGCCGGCGGCGGCACCTGCACCCGCGCCGCTCGCGGCACGACCCGTGTCCGGCGCCAGGCCCGAACCCGGCGCCGCATTCCCGCCGTTCGCCGCATTCCCGCCGTTCGCCGCATTCCCGCCGAACTGCCCGCCGCTCGCCGCATTGGCATGCGCGAGCGCGGTTTCGGCCGTCTCGCCGCGCCCCGGAATCACGATCATCGCGTCGTCCGCGTGCGCGGCCGGGGCGGCGATCCACAGCGCCGCGGCGAGCGCAAGCGCACGCCGGACGTGCGTGAGCCGCCCGTTCCTTCCGCGAAGTGCGCTGCCAGTCATCGCCGTATCCCCGATCCGTTGCTCCGCTTCGCATTCTAGGGAGCGGGGCGGTCGCGCAAACGATGAATAGAGGGGGCCTTTGCCGCGTTATTCGCCCGATTGCCGGTTGCGTCCGACGCCTACCATCGCTGTCATGGAAAAAAGCCTCTCGAGTCGCCATCCGGCGCGAGGGGCGTGCAGCGCTTCATACGGAGAGACGCACACATGCTGGACAAACTCGATGCGGAATTCGCGTTCGGCCGACAGGCGCTGGACGTGCGCGCCTACCGGCAGGAACTGCTGTCGTCGAACATCGCGAACTCCGACACGCCCGGCTACCAGGCCCGCGACGTCGATTTCGCGTCGACGCTCGCGCGCTCGCTGAAGCAGGCGGGCGGCGGCCTCGCGCCGAGCAACGCGGCGCAACTGCCGATGGCGCAGCCGGCCGGCGTGACGAACGGGATGTCGATGGTGTCGACGGCGGCGGGCCACATGGCCGGCACCGCGAAGCTGATCCCGACGGGCGGCCCGTCGGACGACTACGGCCGTGCGCAGTACCGGATGCCGCTGCAGCCGGCGCTCGACGGCAACACGGTCGATCTCGACGTCGAGCGCGTGCAGTTCGCGAACAACGCGCTGCACTACCAGACCGGGATGACCGTGATGACCCAGCAGATCAAGGCGATGATCGCCGCGATCACGTCGAACCAGTGATGGCGCGCACCGCCTCCGAATCCGAGCAAAAGGAGCTTCCATGCCTTCGTTGATGAACATCTTCGGCGTCGCCGGCTCGGCGCTGTCCGCGCAGTCGCAGCGCCTGAACGTCACCGCGTCGAACCTCGCGAACGCCGACAGCGCGACCGGCCCCGACGGCAAGCCGTACAAGGCCAAGCAGGTCGTGTTCGCGACCGACCCGATCGGCGGCGCGCGCACCGCGTCCGGCCAGGGCGTGGGCGGCGTGCGCGTGACGAAGGTGATGGACGACCCGTCGCCGATGAAGTCGACCTACGACCCGTCGAACCCGGCCGCCGATTCGAACGGCTACGTGCAGATGCCGAACGTCGATCCGGTGCAGGAGATGGTGAACATGATCTCGGCATCGCGCTCGTACCAGGCCAACGTCGAGACGCTGAACACCGCGAAGACGCTGATGCTCAAGACGCTGACGATCGGCTCGTAAGCCGCGCCGACCGACCTTACCGACCCGACAGTTCCGACAGAAGGCCACCCAGGATGACTTCCTCCAGCACGACGATCGGCAGCAACGGCACCAACGTGTCGAACCTGCCGACCGACACGATGAACACCAACAAAGTGTCGTCGACCAACGGCACGTCGGCGAGCGACCTGCAGGCGACGTTCCTGAAGCTGCTCGTCACGCAGTTGCAGAACCAGGATCCGACCAGCCCGGTCGACAGCTCGCAGATGACGTCGCAGCTCGCGCAGATCAACACGGTGAGCGGCATCGCGCAGCTGAACACGTCGCTCACGTCGTTGTCCTCCCAGCTCACGGCGGGGCAGCAGACGCAGGCCGCGCTGCTGATCGGCACGAACGTGCTCGCGCCGGGCAACGCGGTCGCGGTGAAGAGCGGCGCGGCGTCGCCGTTCGGCGTGTCGCTCGCGAACTCGGTGTCGAACCTGACGATCACCGTGAAGAACGCGGCGGGCACCGTGGTGAACACGATCAACGCGGGCGCGCAGTCGGCCGGCACCGTGCCGTTCAACTGGACGCCGACCGACGCGGCGGGCAACGCCCTGCCGGACGGCAAGTACACCGTCAGCGCGTCGTACACCGACAGCAACGGCACGCCGCAGCCGGCCACGACGCTCGCGGCGTCGACCGTGCAGAGCGTGATCAAGCAGGCGGACGGCACGGCGGGGCTCGTGCTGTCGAACGGCACGACCGTGGGGCTGACCCAGGTTGCGTCGATTTTCCCGAACACCACCGCGTCGCCGCCATCCGGCAGCGGCACCACCTCCAACTGATACTGCTCGAGCAATCTCGAAACGGAGACCGAAATGGGTTATCAACAGGGTCTGAGCGGCCTCGCGGGTGCATCGAACGCGCTCGACGTGATCGGCAACAACATCGCGAACGCGAACACGGTCGGCTTCAAGTCGAGCACCGCGCAGTTCGCCGACATGTACGCGAACTCGGTCGCGACGTCGACCAACACGCAGATCGGTATCGGCACGTCGCTGAACGCGGTGCAGCAGAACTTCGGCCAGGGCACGATCAACACGACGAGCTCGTCGCTCGACGTCGCGATCAACGGCAACGGCTTCTTCCAGATGTCGAACAACGGCGTGACGACCTACTCGCGCGACGGCACGTTCCAGCGCGACAAGAACGGCTTCATCGTCGACTCGCAGGGCCGTAACCTGATGGGCTACGCAGCCAACGGGGGCGGCGTGATCAACACCGCGCAGACCGTGCCGCTGCAGGCGCCGACGACCAACATCGCGCCGACCGCGACGACCAAGATCGCCGCGCAGTTCAACCTGAACTCGCAGGACACGGTGCCGGCCAAGACGCCGTTCAGCGCGACTGACAACACGACCTACAACTACTCGACGTCGATCCAGGTGTACGACTCGCTCGGCGGTTCGCAGGCGGTCAACATGTACTTCGTGAAGTCCGCGGCCGGCACGTGGGAAGCGTACGCGGGCGTGCAGGGCGGCGCCACGACGGATCTCGGCACGGTCACGTTCGACGCGTCGGGCGCGATCAAGAGCACGACGACGGGCACGCCGCCCACGCCGACCACGTCGGTCGGCCAGTTCCAGTTCACGGTGCCGAACACCGACGGCTCGGCGACGCCGCAGAGCCTCACGCTCGACCTGACCGGCACGACGCAGTACGGCGGCAAGAACGGCGTGAACAACCTCGCGCAGGACGGCTACGCGAGCGGCACGCTGACGACCTACACGATCGGCGCCGACGGCAAGCTGACCGGCAACTACTCGAACGGCCAGACCGCCGTGCTCGGCCAGATCGCGCTCGCGAACTTCAACAACCCGAACGGGCTGGTGAGCCTCGGCGGCAACCAGTACGCGGAAAGCTCCGCGTCGGGCGTGCCGCAGATCTCGGCGCCGGGCAGCACGAACCACGGCAAGCTGCAGGGCAGCGCGCTGGAAAACTCGAACGTCGACCTCACGTCGCAGCTCGTCAACCTGATCACCGCGCAGCGCAACTACCAGGCGAACGCACAGACGATCAAGACGCAGCAGGCCGTCGACCAGACGATCATCAACCTGTAAGCGCGGATAACGGGCAGCCATGGACCGACTGATCTACACGGCGATGACGGGTGCGTCGCAGTCGCTCGACCAGCAGGCGGTGGTCGCGAACAACCTCGCGAACGCGTCGACGACGGGCTTTCGCGCGCAGCTCGCGACGTATCGCGCGGTGCCGATGAATTTCGGCGACGGCAGCACGAGCGACCCGACGACGACGCGCACCTACGTGCTCGCGTCGACGCCCGGCGCCGACTACACGCCGGGTCCGATCACGCGCACCGGCAACCCGCTCGACGTCGCCGTGCAGGGCGCGGGCTGGCTGGCGGTGCAGGCGGCCGACGGCAGCGAGGCGTACACGCGCGCCGGCAACCTGCACGTCGACGAGAACGGCCAGCTCGTCAACGCGAGCAACCTGCCGGTGGTCGGCAACGGCGGCCCGATCTCGGTGCCGCCGAACGCCGAAGTGACGATCGGCAAGGACGGCACGATTTCCGCGCTGATGCCGGGCGACCCGCCGACGGCGGTCGCGATCGTCGACCAGATGAAGCTCGTGAACCCCGACCCGGCCACGCTCACGCGCGGCAACGACGGGCTGTTCCGTACCGCCGACGGCAATCCGGCCGACGCCGACCCGAACGTGGTCGTCACGCCGAATTCGCTCGAAGGCAGCAACGTCAACCCGGTGACCGCGATGGTCGCGATGATCGACAACGCGCGCGCGTTCCAGCTTCAGTCGAAGTTGATCCAGACAGCCGACCAGAACGAGCAGACGGCGAACCAGCTGCTCAATTTCAGCTGAGCGCCCGCGCCAGCCTACGCAGGAGACCTGATAAATGAACCGTTCGCTCTACATCGCCGCCACCGGCATGAATGCGCAGCAAGCGCAGATGGACGTGATTTCGAACAACCTCGCGAACACCAGCACGAACGGCTTCAAGGCGTCGCGCGCGGTGTTCGAGGATCTGCTGTACCAGACCATTCGCCAGCCGGGCGCGAACTCGACGCAGCAGACGGAACTGCCGTCGGGCCTGCAGCTCGGCACCGGCGTGCAGCAGGTCGCGACCGAGCGCCGGTACACGCAGGGCGGCCTCACGCAGACCGGCAACGCGAAGGACGTCGCGATCAACGGCGCCGGCTTCTTCCAGGTGGTGATGCCGGATGGCACGAACGCCTACACGCGCGACGGCGCGTTCCAGACCAACGCGCAGGGCCAGCTCGTCACGTCGAGCGGCTACCAGGTCCTGCCGGCGATCACGATCCCGCAGAACGCGACGTCGCTGACCATCGGCAAGGACGGCGTCGTGACGGTCACGCAGGCGGGCTCGACCAATTCGGTGCAGATCGGCTCGCTGCAGGTCGCGACCTTCATCAACCCGGCCGGCCTCGAGGCGCGCGGCGAGAACCTGTTCTCCGAGACGACGTCGTCGGGCGCGCCGAACGTGTCGCAACCGGGGCTGAACGGCGCGGGCACGCTCAACCAGAACTATGTCGAAGCGTCGAACGTGAACGTCGTGCAGGAGCTCGTCAACATGATCCAGACGCAGCGTGCCTACGAGATCAACAGCAAGGCCGTGACGACGTCCGACCAGATGCTGCAGACCGTCACGCAGATGAAGAGCTAACCGGAACACCCGCCGTCGCCATGAAGCAGGTTCGCCTCCTCCCGTCAGCCACCGTCCGCGCCGCATGCGCGGTCGCGGTGGCGGCGTTCGCCGCCGGTTGCGCGCAGATTCCGCGCGATCCGATCATCCAGCAGCCGATGACGGCGCAGCCGCCGACGCCGATGTCGATGCAGGCGCCCGGCTCGATCTACAACCCCGGCTACGCGGGGCGGCCGCTTTTCGAGGATCAGCGTCCGCGCAACGTCGGCGACATCCTGACGATCATGATCGCGGAGAACATCAACGCGACCAAGTCGTCGGGCGCGAACACGAACCGGCAGGGCAACACCGACTTCAACGTGCCGACGGCCGGCTTCCTCGGCGGGCTGTTCGCGAAGGCGAACCTGTCGGCGGCCGGCAACAACAAGTTCGCGGCGACCGGTGGCGCCAGCGCGGCGAACACGTTCAACGGCACGATCACGGTGACCGTCACCAACGTGCTGCCGAACGGCAACCTCGTGGTCAGCGGCGAGAAGCAGATGCTGATCAACCAGGGCAACGAATTCGTGCGCTTCTCGGGTGTCGTGAACCCGAACACGATCTCGGGCGCGAACTCCGTCTACTCGACGCAGGTCGCCGACGCGAAGATCGAATACTCGGCGAAGGGCTACATCAACGAAGCCGAGACGATGGGCTGGCTGCAGCGCTTCTTCCTCAACATCGCGCCGTGGTGATGACGATGCAGAAGACGCTTCTCGACCGCCTGTCTGCCCGCATGCACGCCGCCGCGCGGCTCGCCGTCGCGCTCGTGGCGATGGCCTGCGCATTCGGTGCGGCGCCCGCGCACGCGGAACGCCTGAAGGATCTCGCGCAGATCCAGGGCGTGCGCGACAACCCGCTGATCGGCTATGGCCTCGTCGTCGGCCTCGACGGCACGGGCGACCAGACGATGCAGACGCCGTTCACGACGCAGACGCTCGCGAACATGCTCGCGAACCTCGGCATCTCGATCAACAACGGGTCGGCCAACGGCGGCGCGTCGCAGCTGAGCAACATGCAGCTGAAGAACGTCGCGGCCGTGATGGTGACCGCCACGCTGCCGCCGTTCGCGCGGCCGGGCGAGGCGCTCGACGTCACCGTGTCGTCGCTCGGCAACGCGAAGAGCCTGCGCGGCGGCACGCTGCTGCTGACACCGCTGAAAGGCGCGGACGGCCAGGTCTACGCGCTCGCGCAGGGCAACATGGCGGTCGGCGGCGCCGGCGCCAGCGCGAACGGCAGCCGCGTGCAGGTGAACCAGCTCGCGGCCGGCCGGATCGTCGGCGGCGCGATCGTCGAGCGTTCGGTGCCGAACGCGATCGCGCAGATGAACGGCGTGCTGCAGCTGCAACTGAACGACATGGACTACGGCACCGCGCAGCGGATCGTGTCCGCGGTCAACTCGAGCTTCGGCCCGGGCACCGCGACGGCGCTCGACGGCCGCACGATCCAGCTCGCCGCGCCGGCCGATTCGGCGCAGCAGGTCGCGTTCATGGCGCGGCTGCAGAACCTCGACGTCAGCCCGGACAAGGCCGCGGCGAAGGTGATCCTGAACGCGCGCACCGGCTCGATCGTGATGAACCAGATGGTCACGCTGCAGAGCTGCGCGGTCGCGCACGGCAACCTGTCGGTCGTGGTCAACACGCAGCCGGTCGTGTCGCAGCCGGGGCCGTTCTCGAACGGGCAGACGGTGGTCGCGCAGCAGTCGCAGATCCAGCTGAAGCAGGACAACGGCGCGCTGAAAATGGTGACGGCCGGCGCGAATCTCGCCGACGTCGTGAAGGCGCTGAACACGCTCGGCGCGACGCCCGCGGACCTGATGTCGATCCTGCAGGCGATGAAGGCCGCCGGCGCGCTGCGCGCCGACCTGGAGATCATCTAAATGGCAGCCAGTCTCCCGAACGCGAACGACCTCACGCAGCGCTTTGCGCTCGACGTGCAGGGTTTCGACGCCCTGCGCGAGCAGGCGAAGCAGTCGCCGCGGGCCGGCGCGAAGGCGGTCGCCGGCCAGTTCGACGCGATGTTCACGCAGATGATGCTCAAGAGCATGCGCGACGCATCGCCCGACGGCGGGCTGTTCGATTCGCATACGTCGAAGATGTACACGTCGATGCTCGACCAGCAGCTCGCGCAGCAGATGTCGACGCGCGGGATCGGCGTGGCCGACGCGCTGATGAAGCAGCTGCTGCGCAATGCGGGGCAGGGCGCGGGCAGCGATTCGGCGGCCGACGTCGGCGCGGCCGGGCTGGGCGCGGCCGGCTTCGGCGCGTCCGGCAACGAAGGTGGCCTCGCCGCGATGAACGCGATGGCGAAGGCCTACGCGAACTCGGCCAACAACGGCGGGCTCGCCGGCACGCGCGGCTATTCGGCCGGCAGCGCGCTGACGCCGCCGCTGAAGGGCGCGAGCGGCGTGCAGGACGCCGACGCGTTCGTCGACCGGCTCGCGGGCCCCGCGCAGGCGGCCAGCGCGTCGACCGGCATCCCGGCGCGCTTCATCGTCGGCCAGGCCGCGCTCGAATCGGGCTGGGGCAAGCGCGAGATCCGCGCGACCGACGGCTCGACGAGCTACAACGTGTTCGGCATCAAGGCGACCAAGGGCTGGACCGGCCGCACGGTGTCGGCGCTGACCACGGAATACGTGAACGGCACGCCGCGCCGCGTGGTCGCGAAATTCCGCGCGTACGATTCGTACGAGCACGCGATGACCGATTACGCGAACCTGCTGAAGAACAACCCGCGCTACTCGGGCGTGCTGAGCGCGAGCCGCAGCGTCGAAGGCTTCGCGCACGGGATGCAGAAGGCCGGCTACGCGACCGACCCGAACTACGCGAAAAAGCTGATCTCGATCATGCAGCAGATCGGCTGACGGCCCCCCGTCGGCTCCCGCCTGTTGCACCCTCTGGACCGCGCCCGGCAGCCCGCCGCGCGCGGTTTCAACGTTTGCGCGAAAAAAATCCCCAATTCGATCTAAACTTTCGGTCAGCACTGCCGCTAAGTGTGAGAGACCTGCGACCGGGCCCCCGTTCTGGCCCGGTTTTATTGCGCACCGGTTGCCCGGGCGCCCATGACAAGAATGACCGGCTAGCCATGAATATCGAAACGTCGACGGACCCCAGCCTGGATGCAGGCCACTCCGGGCCCGACTATGCCCGCCGCAATCCGCTGGAAATCGGCGTGCAGCTGCGCAACCTCGTCAATCGCGGCGATTTCCTGACCGTCCAGTATCCGGGCGGCCAGCTCGTCACGCGCCTGCTCGAGGTGGATGTCGGCGCGCGGACGTTTACGTTCGACTGGGGTGCGCTGGCGGAGCAGAACGCCAGCATCCTCGGCGCGTCGCACTGCACGTTCGCGGCCGCGCCGGAGGGCGTGCGCGTCGAATTCTCCACGGGCACGCCGCGCGAGACGCGCTACGAGGGGCTGCCCGCGTTCGTCGCCGATTTCCCCGACGTGCTGATGTGCATCCAGCGCCGCGAGTATTTCCGCGTCGATGCGCCGATCGTCGATCCGTTCCTGTGCCGCGGCAAGCTGCCGGACGGCGAAAGCTTCCTGTTCGAGGTGCATAACCTGTCGCTCGGCGGCGTGGGGCTGCGCACGGCCGACGAGCGCGTCGAGGCGCTCGAGGTCGGCACGTTGCTGCCCGACGTCGAGCTCGAGCTGACCGGCCACGGCAAGCTGTCGCTCGACCTGCAGCTCGTGTCGCAGCGTTCGACGCAGATGCCGAACGGGTCGCGGCGCTACCAGCTCGGCTTCCGCTACATGTCGCTGCCGGGCAGCGCGGAGAACACGCTGCAGCGGCTGATCACGCAGCTCGAGATGAAGCGCCGCTCGCTCGCGCGGGCCTGACGCGCAAGCGGCGGCCGGCCCCGCCCGGGGCGGCCCGCACGGCGTTTGCGGCACCCTCGGCCGCACGCCCGAACCGGCGACGCGCACGTGCGCGTCGCGCGTGCATTTTTTCCTCAATTTTTTCGATCGGCGGCCGTTATACCGGGAGTCACGCAACCCGGCGGCCGCGACGCGCGGCCGGCTCATCAGGATCGCGCATGTCCAACACACTCATGAACCTCGGCGTCAGCGGCCTGAATGCCGCGCTCTGGGGCCTCACGACGACCAGCAACAACATCAGCAACGCGGCGACGCCCGGCTATTCGGTCCAGCGGCCCGTGTATGCGGAAGCGAGCAGCCAATACTCGGGCAGCGGTTACATGCCGCAAGGCGTGAACACCGTCACCGTGCAGCGGCAGTACAGCCAGTACCTGAGCGACCAGCTGAACACCGCGCAGACGCAGGGCGGCGCGCTGTCGACGTGGTACACGCTCGTCGCGCAGCTGAACAACTACATCGGCAGCCCGACGGCGGGGGTCTCGACCGGGATCACGAACTACTTCACCGGGCTGCAGAACGTCGCGAACAACGCGTCCGACCCGTCGGTGCGGCAGACCGCGATCAGCAACGCGCAGACGCTGGCCAACCAGCTCAACGCGGCCGGCCAGCAGTACGACGCGCTGCGCCAGAGCGTGAACACGCAGCTCACCAGCACCGTGTCGCAGATCAACACGTACACCGCGCAGATCGCGCAGCTGAACCAGCAGATCGCGGCGGCGAGCAGCCAGGGGCAGCCGCCGAACCAGCTGCTGGACCAGCGCGACCTCGCGGTGTCGAACCTGTCGGGCCTGGCCGGTATCCAGGTCGTGCGCAACGACAGCGGTTACAGCGTGTTCATGTCGGGTGGCCAACCGCTCGTCGTCGCCGACAAGAGCTACCAGCTCGCGGCCGTCACGTCGCCGTCGGATCCGAGCGAACTGACCGTCGTGTCGCAGGGGATCGCCGGCGCGAAGCCGCAGGGGCCGAACCAGCCGTTGCCCGATTCGTCGCTGTCGGGCGGCACGCTCGGCGGCCTGCTCGCGTTCCGCAGCCAGACGCTCGACCCCGCACAGGCCCAGCTCGGCGCGATCGCGACCAGCTTCGCCGCGCAGGTCAACGCGCAGAACGCGCTCGGCATCGACCTGTCGGGCAACAAGGGCGGCAACCTGTTCACGACGCCGTCGCCGACCGTGTACGCGAACCAGGGCAATACCGGCAACGCGTCGCTGTCCGTGTCGTTCGCGAACGCGTCGCAGCCGACGACGAGCGACTACACGCTGTCCTTCGACGGCGCGAACTACACGCTGACCGACCGCGCGAGCGGCGCGGTGGTCGACCAAAAGGCGGGGCCGATGCCGGTTTCGCTCGGCGGGCTGAATTTCTCGGTCCCGTCGGGCTCGATGAGTGCCGGTGACAAGTTCACCGTGCTGCCGACGCGCGGCGCGCTGAACGGCTTCGGCCTCGCCACGACGAGCGCGTTGGCGATCGCGGCAGCCTCGCCGGCCGTCACGTCGGCGGCGAGCACCAACACCGGCACGGGCAAGATCACGCTGGGCGGCGTCACCGCGGGCTATCAAGTGCCGACGACCAAGCTGACCTATGACGCGACGGCGAAGACGCTGACGGGTTTCCCGGTCGGCACCACGGTGACGATCGGCACCACGCCGCCGACGTCGGTCACGATCAACAACCCGACGGACACCGTCCCGTACGACCCGGCGGCCGGCGCGACGATGACGATGTCGGGAACGGCCGCGGGCGCGCTCAACGGCGTGAGCGTCACGCTGTCCGGCGCACCGGCGACCGGCGACTCGTTCACGATCGGGCCGTATGCGGGCGGCACCAGCGACGGCTCCAACGCGCTCGCGCTGTCGAAGCTGGTCAACTCGAAGGCGTTCGGCAACGGCACGACGACGCTCACGGGCGCATATGCGAGCTACGTGAACGGCATCGGCAACACGACGACCCAGCTGAAATCGTCGAGCGCCGCGCAGACCGGGCTGATCGGCCAGATCACCCAGGCGCAGCAGTCGGTGTCGGGCGTGAGCACGAACGAGGAAGCGGCCAACCTGATGCAGTACCAGCAGTTCTACCAGGCGAACGCGAAGGTGATCCAGACGGCGGCGACGCTGTTCCAGACCGTGCTCGGCCTGTTCAATTGACCGGATTCGAGGGATAGAAGCGATGCGGATTTCCAGCGCCCAGTTCTTCCAGCTGAACGTTTCACAAATGAACGATCAGCAGGCCCAGCTTGCGCAGCTGTATCAGCAGATCTCGAGTGGCGTGAGCCTGCAGACGGCGGCGGACAATCCGGCCGGCGCGGCGCAGGCCGTGCAGCTGTCGATGACGTCGGCGACGCTGTCGCAGTACGCGACCAACCAGAACGCGGCGCTCGCGTCACTGCAGGCCGAGGACCAGACGCTGCAGAACGTGAGCACCGTGCTGACGAACACGCAGTCGCTGCTCGTGCGCGCCGGCGACGGTTCGATGTCCGACAGCGACCGCTCGGCGCTCGCCACGCAGCTGCAGGGTTACCGCGACCAGTTGATGACGCTCGCGAACACCAACGACGGCGCGGGCAACTACCTGTTCGCCGGCACGAAGAATTCGGCGGCGCCGTTTTCGACGACGCCGAGCGGCAGCGTCACCTATGTCGGCGACACCGGCACGCGCCAGGTGCAGATCGCCGATTCGAGCACCGTGTCGCAGGGCGACACGGGCGCGGCCGTCTTCATGTCGGTGCCGGCGATCGGCAGCTCGCCGGTGCCGTCGGCCGGCGCGGGCAACACGGGCACCGGCACGATCGGCGCGGTCACGGTGACGAACCCGTCGATCGCGACGAACGGCCATCAGTTCTCGATCAAATTTGGCGGCACGGCCGCCGCGCCGACCTACACCGTGACCGACAACTCGGTCAGCCCGCCCACCACCACGCCGGCGCAGGCTTATTCGTCGGGCGCGGCGATCTCGCTCGGCGGCGGAATGACGGTGGCGGTGTCGGGCACGCCGGCCGCCGGCGACACGTTTGCCGTTGCGCCGGCGCCGCAGGCGAGCGGCGGCTCTGACGTGTTCTCGACGCTCGACGCGATGATCGCGGCGCTGAAGACGCCCGTGACGGGCAACGCGGTGGCGGGCGCGGCGCTGAAGAACGCGCTGATGACCGGCTCGACCAAGCTGGGCAACACGATGCGCAACATCACGACGATCCAGGCATCGGTCGGTGGCCGCGAGCAGGAAGTCAAGGCGATGCAGGCCGTCAACCAGACCGCGTCGCTGCAGGTCACCAGCAACCTG
This sequence comes from Burkholderia sp. Tr-20390, assembly GCF_017104595.1. NCBI lineage: Bacteria > Pseudomonadati > Pseudomonadota > Betaproteobacteria > Burkholderiales > Burkholderiaceae > Burkholderia > Burkholderia sp. Tr-20390. Next base: position 12,333 of record NZ_JAAGPC010000193.1, read on the forward strand.
TCCGACCTGACGAGTACCAACATGGTGACGACGATCAGCCAGTTCCTGCAGATGCAGAACGCGCTGACGGGCTCGCAGAAGGCGTACGCGCAGTTGCAGAACCTGTCGCTGTTCCAGTACATCAACCCCTGATGTCAGTCGCGCCGGCCGCGATGTGAGCGCCCGCTTGCGTCGCGGCCGGCTTCGGTCGCCGCCCGCGCTTGTTCCCGCGCGGGCGGGCGCTTCACCGGGGCGCATCATCGTGCCCCGTTTCGCACACGCGGCAAGCCGCGCATCGTGCACGCTGGCCCCGCCCGGCGGCCCGCTTCTCGACCCCCTTCTCAGCCTGCTTGCCAGCCCCATTTCCGCTCCGTAAACTCGCGCCAGATTCCAGACCGGCGCATCCTCCGCAGCCGGCGACCGACAGGAGCCCTTTTCCCCATGTCCGATTCCTACTTCCCGCGCTGGCGGGTGCAATCGACCGGCGCGGCCTCGCGCGTGGTCGGCCCCGACGAGCGCCTCGCGTGGCCGCAGATGGTCGCGATGGGCGTGCAGCACGTCGTCGCGATGTTCGGCTCCACCGTGCTCGCGCCGCTGCTGATGGGCTTCGACCCGAACCTGTGCATCTTCATGTCGGGCATCGGCACGCTGCTGTTCTTCGTGCTGGTCGGCGGCCGCGTGCCGAGCTACCTCGGCTCGAGCTTCGCGTTCATCGGCCTCGTGATCGCGGTGACCGGCTACGGCGGCAGCGGCCCGAACCCGAACATCCCGGTCGCGCTCGGCGGGATCGTCGCGTGCGGCGTCGTGTACGTCGCGCTCGGCCTGCTGGTGCAGGCGATCGGCACGCGCTGGATCGAGACGCTGATGCCGCCCGTCGTGACCGGCGCGGTGGTCGCGGTGATCGGGCTGAACCTCGCGCCGATCGCGGTCAAGGGCGTGTCCGGGTCGACCTTCGAATCGGTGATGGCGCTCGTGACCGTGCTGTGCGTCGGCGGCGTCGCGGTGTTCTCGCGCGGCATGGTGCAGCGCCTGCTGATCCTGGTCGGGCTGGTGATCGCCTACGCGATCTACGCGGTCGCGACCAACGGGATGGGACTCGGCAAGCCGATCGATTTCTCGATCGTCGGGCAGGCGGCCTGGTTCGGGGTGCCGAGCTTCCGCGCGCCGGTGTTCGATCCGCACGCGATGCTGATGCTCGCGCCGATCGCGGTGATCCTGGTCGCGGAAAACCTCGGCCACATCAAGGCCGTCAGCGCGATGACGGGTACCAGCCTCGATCGCTACGTGGGCCGCGCATTCATCGGCGACGGGCTCGCGACGATCGTGTCGGGCAGCGTCGGCGGCACGGGCGTGACGACCTACGCGGAGAACATCGGCGTGATGGCCGTCACGCGGATCTACTCGACGCTCGTGTTCGCGCTCGCCGCGGTGATCGCGATCGTGCTCGGCTTCTCGCCGAAGTTCGGCGCGGTGATCCAGACGATTCCGGGCCCGGTGCTCGGCGGCGTGTCGATCGTCGTGTTCGGGCTGATCGCGGTGACGGGCGCGCGGATCTGGGTCGTCAACAAGGTCGACTTCTCCGACAACCGCAACCTGATCGTCGCGGCCGTCACGCTGGTGCTCGGTGCCGGCGACTTCTCGCTGAAAATCGGCGGCTTCGGGCTCGGCGGGATCGGCACCGCGACGTTCGGCGCGATCATCCTGTACGCGATCCTGCGCAAGGAAAAAGAACCGGGCCCGGTGGTCTGAGCTTCCGGCGGGCGGTGCGTTGCCGCCCGCACCATCTTTTGCGTCGACCGTCGAGGCGCTACGCGCCGACGTTCGACTGCGTCTGCAGCCACGCGCAGAACTGCGCGACGAGCGGATCGTCCGCCGGCGCGCGCGGCGCGATCCACCAGTAGCTGCGCGTCGCGATGCGCGGCCCCTCCAGCGGCATCACCAGCCGGCCGCTCGCGAGCTCGTCGTCGATCAGCGGCAACGGGCCGAGCGCGACGCCCAGGCCGTCGACGGCCGCCTGCAGCGCCAGGTAGAAGTGGTCGAACGACTGCCGCTTGCGCCCCTTCATCGCCACGCCGGCCGCCGCGAACCAGTCGCGCCAGCCTTCCGGCCGCGTATCCGAATGCAGCAGCACGTGGCGCGCGAGATCGTCCGCACGCGCGATCGGCGCGCGCTTGAGCAGCGCGGGGCTGCAGACGGGAATCACGCTTTCGTCGAGGAAGTGGCCGCTCGTGCAGTTCGGCCAGTGGCCGGGGCCGCGGCGGATCGCGACGTCGAAGCCGTCGAGCGTGTCGAGGGGCGCATTCGACGTCGACAGCTTCAGCTCGACGTTCGGCACGTCGCGCTGGAACCGCGACAGGCGCGGCAGCAGCCATTTCATCGCGAAGGTCGGCAGCGCATTGATGCGCAGCACGCGTGCCGCGCCCGTGTTGCGCAGCTGCTCGGTCGCGAGCGCGATGCTGTCGAACGCCGCGCGCACGGTGTCGAGGTAGCGGCGGCCTTCGTCGGTGAGCTTCACGCGCTTGCCGTAGCGGTGGAACACCGGCTTGCCGAGCCAGGCCTCGAACCCGGCGATCTGCCGGCTGATGGCACCGTGAGTCACATGCAGCTCGTCGCCGGCGGCGCTGAAGCTTTCATGTCGTGCCGCTGCTTCAAAGGCCCGAAGCGCGGAAAAGGGCGGGAGATCGCGTGCCATGCTTGTGATTCTAGATCACAAGGGCGCACCGATAAAATCGTTTTGCCGGCATGCCGAACGGCGGTAACCTCGGTTCATCGTTTGATAAGGAACCCCATGCAATCCGCTTCTCCGCCGGCCGCCCCGCCGCCGGCCGCCTCACCCCGCGGCGTCGGCCTCGCCGAGCTGTTCACCGGTTTCCTGTCGCTTGGCCTCATGTCGTTTGGCGGCGCGCTGCCGTTCGCGCGGCGCACCATCGTCGAAGAGCGCAAGTGGCTCTCCGCCGACGAATTCACCGATCTGCTCGGGCTGTGCCAGTTCCTGCCGGGCGGCAACGTGATCAACCTGTCGGTGGCCGTCGGCATGCGCTTTCGCGGCGTCGCCGGCGCGTTCGCCGGCATTCTCGGGCTGATCGCGGGCCCGACGCTCGTCGTCGTCGCGCTCGGCGTGCTGTACGCGAAGACGCAGAACGATCCGCGCGTGCAGCACCTGTTCGCGGGGCTCGCCGCGGCGGCGGCCGGGCTGCTCGTCGCGATGGCCGTGAAGGTCTTGAAGCCGCTGCGGCATGCGCGGGCGGCGGCCGGCATCGCGGTGCTCGCGTTCGTCGCGATCGCGGTGCTGCGCATTCCGCTGCTGACCACGATGCTCGTGCTGACGCCCGTCAGCGTGTGGTTCGCGTCGCGCCGCCGCGACGCGGGCACGCCGCAGCCGGCGCAGGCCGCGGCGCGCGACGCGCAGCGAGGAGGCCGGCCATGAACGACACGCTGATCGCCATCGCGACGATCTTCAGCCAGTTGTCGCTGCTCGCGTTCGGCGGCGGCAACACGATCCTGCCGGAGATGCAGCGGCAGGTCGTCGACGTCCATCACTGGATGAGCGCGCATGAGTTCACCGCGCTGTTCGCGCTGGCCCAGGCCGCGCCCGGGCCGAACATGATGATCGTGTCGCTGGTGGGCTGGCACGTGGCCGGCTGGAGCGGGCTCTTGGTCGCGTCGCTTGCGAAGTTCGGGCCGTCGTCGATCGTCACCGTGCTCGCGCTGCATGCGTGGGAGCGCTTTCGCGACCGGCCGTGGCGCCGCTACGTGCAGCAGGGGATGATGCCGGTCACCGCCGGGCTCGTCGAGGCCAGCGCGGTGCTGATCTCCGAGGCGTCGAACCGCACCGCGATCCAGTGGGGCATCACGGCCGCGTGCGCGGTGCTCGCGTGGCGCACGCGCATCCATCCGTTGTGGCTGCTCGCGGGCGGCGCGCTGATCGGGCTCACGGGCATCGGGCAATGACCGGCGCACTTTGACCGCCCGTGCGCCATACTGCGCGAATCTTCACGGGAGGCTCGATGGATCTCGACGGCGCCAGCCGCAATCTCATTGTCGCCGCGTTGCTGACGCTGTCCGGCGGCTACCTCGACGCGTACACGTATGTCGGCCACGGCCACGTGTTCGCGAACACGATGACCGGCAACGTCGCGCTGCTCGGCATCAACCTGTCGGCCGGCGAATGGGCCGCCGCGCTGCATCACGTGCCGCCGCTCGTCGGCTTCACGATCGCGGTGTTCGTCGCGCACCTGCTCGGGCTTGCCGCGCAGCGCGGCTGGATGAAGCACACGGCGTTCGCGAGCCTGCTCGTCGTGATCATCGGTTCGCTGTTCTCGTGGCTCGTCGACGCGCGCTATCTCGCCGGCAATCCGTTCAGTGTCCGGCGCCGAAAATCGAAGTCGACCGCACAAGAAAAACGCGAACAGACCGAGACCGG
>NZ_JAAGPC010000194.1:0-16508 GCF_017104595.1 Burkholderia sp. Tr-20390
TCCGGCCGCGCGCATCAGCCTGCGCAGCCAGGCCGCGCGATCGGCCACGCACGCCGCCAGCGCGACCGCGCCGCCCCACACGGCCCAGAACAGCATCGCGAGCAGATGATCGACGTGCACGCCAGCGGGCAACGCACGCCCGGCGAACAGCAGTACGCCGCCCGCGAGCACGAGCCCGCCGCAGGTGCCGACGGCGGCGGCGGCCAGCACGTTCGCGGAGCGATCCTGCTGCGCGCGCCGCCGCTCGATCCACAGATGCAGCCCCGTCGCGCACAGCGCGCACGCGGCGAGCCCCATCAGGAAATGCACGACGCGCAGCACGCCGCCCATCGCCCCCACCCAGCCGTATTGCGCGAAGTGCAGCGGCTGCACCGCGATGAAGGTGCGCAGCCAGAGGCCTCGGCCGCGCGACGTGGCATCCGCGAGCCACAGCCCGTCCGCCGCGCGATACAGGTGACGCTCGAACACCGCCGTACTCGGCAGGCCGGCAGTCGTGCCGGCAATCTCGACGCGCGCGTTCGCATCGCCCCAGCCATGCAGCACGACCGCTTCGGGCCGGAAATCCGGCATGCGCGCCGCGTCGCGCCGCAGCAGCGCATCGAGATCGGGCGCGCGTTGCCACGCGCCGCCGGCTGTTGCAGGCGGCGGCCCGCCGAGCAGTTCGGCGAACGCGCGCTGCGGCTGCCCCGGATACGCGACGCCCGCGAGCGACACCGTGCCGAGCGCGCCGAGCCCCGACAACGCGCCGGTGAACGCGAACAGCACGAGCCACGGCGAGCCCCACAGGCCGATCCACGCATGCAGGTCGAACAGCGCGGCGCGCAATCCTTTGCCGCGCCGGATGCGCGCGGCATCGGGCCAACGCCGGTGATGCACGATCAAGCCCGCGACGATGAGCACGAGCAGCACGATCCCCCACAGGCTCACGAAGATGCGCCCGGGAAAGCCCGCGAACAGCGTCTTGTGCAGCGTGACGAGCAACGCCGCGCGTCCGCCGTCGGCCAGCCGCTCGCCCGTCGCCGGGTCGAGCGCCAGCGTGCACGCCTGGCGCGCGTCGCAGAAACGGATCGCCGGATCGTCCGGTCGCGGCAGCACGACGCGCGCCTCGCGCAATGGCACGCCGAGCGCCGCGGCACGCGCGACGAGTTCATTCAGCGAAAGCGACGGCCGCGCGACGGCGACCGACGACGGCCGCCACCAGCCCTGCATCGAATCGGTCGCGAGGCTCCACGTGCCGCTGAACAGCACGACGAACAGCATCACGCCGAACAGCGCACCGGCGCCGCGATGCAGCGCGCGCCAGCGCGAACGCAATGACGCGTCCATGTCAGCGCCCTCCCCAGCACATCGCGCACGGCACGAGCACCGCGAGCCATGCGCCCGCGCGCCACGCGGCCTGCCGCCGCCCGGGCGCGACGAGCACCCACAGCAGCGCGGCGACGCCCGCGGCAAGCGACAGCAGCACGGCCGCGTAGAGCCGGTTCAGGGCGTCTGCCGGGTAATGACGGGCCAGCGTGACCGCGAGCGCGATCGCGCCCGGCAGCACGCCGCCGATCGCCAGCACCGCCCGCGTCCCCCAGCCGCCCGCCATCAGAACTGCCCGCGCACGGTCAGCATCACGTTGCGCGGTTCTCCGTAACGGTTGTTCCAGCCCGGGTTGCTCAGGCTCAGGTAGTACTTGCGGTCGAACAGGTTGTTGACGTTGACCGCCGCGCTCCAGTGCTTGTCGTAGCGGTAGCCGAGCCGCACGCTCGCGAGCGCGTAGCCGCCCTGGCTCATCGTGACGCCGTTGGCCTGCGCCGAGTAACTGCTCTGCACCTGCACGCCGCCGCCGATGCTCCAGCGCCGCTCCTGCCACGGCAGGTCGTAGTTCGTCCACAGCCGGAACAGGTGGCGCGGGTTCAGCAGCGGCGCGAACGACGAGCCCGCGTTCGCGAGGTTGTCCGCGTAGCGCATCGTGTCGTACGTGTAGCTCGCCCATACGCTCCACCACGGCGTGATGCGGCCGTTCGCCTCGAATTCGAAGCCCTGGCTGCGCACGCTGCCGCCGTTCACGTAGTAGCAGTTCGGCCCCGCGCACGGATGCGCGAGATCGACCTGCGGGTTGTTGTCGAGATCGATGCGGAACGCCGCGAGCGACACGTTCAGCTTGCCGCCCGCGAGTTCGCCCTTCACGCCCGTCTCGTAGGTGCGCCCCTTCACCGGCGTCAGGATGCCGCCGCCCCACATCGACTTGGTTTGCGGCTGGAACACTTCCGCATAGCTCGCGTACCACGACCAGTCGCGCGCGAAATCCCAGATCAGCCCGCCGTACGGCGTGAACTGGTGGCCGGTGTTGTAGTGCGCGCCGAGGCTGTCCTGGTTCCACCAGCTCAGCCGGCCGCCGAGCACGAGCGTGACGGGTTCCGCGAGCTTGATGCGGCCGAGCCCGTACACACCCTTCTGCGAGATGTCGTTCTGCTGCGACTGCTGGTACGGGCCGACGTCCGGCTCGGGCACGCTGCTCGGGTTCCAGCGGTACACGTTCACCGGCGTGCCGACCACGTTGCCCTGCAACTGCGCCGACATCTGCCCGCTGCTGCTGTTCGCGTAGGTCACGCCGAACAGCAAATCGTGCGTGAGCCCGAACGCATGCACCGGGCCCTGCACGTTCGCATCGAGGCTGCGGCTGTAGCTGCTGAACTGGTACGCGCCGCCCGTGAGCGCACCGCCCGCGCCGGTCGTCGGGTTGATCGCGCCGAACGAGCCCGCGTACTTCAGGTCCGAGCGCACGCTCTGGTATTCGCCGCTGACCTTCGCCTTCCAGCCGGCGCCGAGCTTCTGCTCGACCGACGCGAACGCGCGCGTCGTGTCCCAGTCGAAGTGGCCCCACGCAGTGTCGAGGAACGTCGAGCGCGACAGGCCCAGGCTCGAGCCGTCGCGCGCCATCGGCACGCCGGACATGTCGGGTATCGATCGCGTCGTCTGGTACTGCGCGCCGAACGTGAGCAGCGTGTCGCGCGTCACGTCGACTTCCGTGATCCCGTAGATCGAGCGCGTGTCCTGCTTCGCATGGTCGTAGAAGAAATGGCGATCCTCGTACGCGGCGACGAGCCGGCTGCGCACGGTGCCGGCCGCGTTGAGCGGGCCGCCGATGTCGGCTTCCGCGCGATAGCGGTCCCAGCTGCCGACGCTCACGCTCGCATTCGCCGAGAACTGGTACTGCGGCCGCTTGCGCACGAGGTTGACCGTCGCGGCCGGGTTCCCCGAGCCGTGCAGCAGGCCGTTCGCGCCGCGCAGGATTTCCACGCGTTCGTACACGGAGATGTCCTGCGGCGCGCTCGCCATGTCGCCGATCACCACCGGCACGCCGTCGAATTCGAACGAGTCGACCTTGAAGCCGCGCACGAAATACGCGGTGGTAAGCAGCACGTATGGCTGCACGGTCACGCCCGCCGATTGCTGCATCACCTCGTCGAGCGAGAACAGGTTCTGCTGGTCGATCCGCTCGCGCGTCGTCACGCTGACCGACTGTGGAATCTCCCGCAACGCCAGCGGCATCTTGCCGACCGTCGCCACCGACGGATCGTCGGCCACGCCGCGCGACGCGGTCACCGCAATCGCCTTCAGCTCGCCCGCGGCGGGCTTCGCGGCGGTCGTGTCCTCCTTCCGGACTTCCGCGGCGGACGCCGGCGCAGAGGCCGGCGCCGTCTCGGCGAACGCCGCCGCCGGATGCGCGGCGATCAGCAGCCCCAGATACAGCGACGGACGCCAGCGCCGTCGCCCCAAACGGGCGACGCGTGCGCCCTTCGTCCTTGATCTCCCAGGTTCCAGCACCTCGTACCGCATTCACGCCCCCGTATTTGATAATCATTCTCATTATCAAATAGAACCGGCGGGCGATTTTTCGATCGAGGGGCTTTTCCTATCGATTCCGGGCATGCCGGATCGCATTGTTCACGTCAGTGTTCGGATTCGGCCGGCCGGGCTTCCACGTCCAAATCGACCGTCGGCGACACGTCGGACGGCCGCCCCGCGCGGGCGAACGTCGCATACCACGCGTCGGTCTCGACCAGCTGCGCATGCGTGCCGGTCGCCCGCACCCGGCCCGCGTCGAGCACGACGATCGTGTCGGCGGCCGCCGCCAGTGCCGGCTGGTGCGTGACGACGATGCGCGTGCGCTGCCCGCGCAGCGCGACGAGGCTGTCGCGCACGCGCCGCGCGCTCAGTTCGTCGAGGCTCGCGGTCGGCTCGTCGAACATCAGCACCGGCGCACGCGCCAGCAGCGCACGCGCGAGGCACGCGCGCTGGCGCTGCCCGCCCGACAGCAACTGGCCGCCCGGCCCCACGTCGGATTCCAGCCCGTCCGGCAACCGCTCGGCGTCGCGCAGCAGGCCGACCGCGTCCAGTGCATCGCGCAGCTCGGCATCGGTCGCGTCCGGGCGGCCCATCCGCACGTTCCACGCGAGGCTGCCGCGAAACAGCCCGTTGTCCTGGAACACGAGGTTGCGCGTCGCGGCGAGCGTCGCCTCGCTCAGGTGCCGCACGTCGGCGCGGCCGAGCAGCACGCGCCCGGCGGCCGGATCGTCGAGCCGTGCGAGCAGGCCGAGCAGCGTGCTCTTGCCGGCCCCCGTCGGGCCGACGATCGCGACGAAGCCGCCCGCCGGGCAATGCAGGTCGACGCCGTCGAGCAGTGTCGCACCGGCGGCCGACCGGTAGCCGACGCGCACCGCGTCGACGCTCGCATCGTGCACCGGCGTGCCGCGCTCGGGGCTGTCGAAAAGCGGCGCATGCAGCACCGCGAGCACCGTGTCGAGCGCGCGCCAGCCGCCGCGCAGCGCCTGGTCGAGTTGCGTGAGCTGCGCGAGCGGCTCGATGAAGCGCACGAGCAGCACGAGCACCGCCACGGCCGTCGCGGCATCGAGCCGGTCGGCCGAAACGGCCCACGCGCCGCCGACCAGCATCGCGACGAACACGCCCTGCACCGCGCCCGCGAAGCCAAGCTCGATCGGCAGCGAGCGCCGCATCAGCGCACGCGTGCGGCGATGCTGCTCGTCGAATGCGTGCTGCAGCGCCGCGCGCGCGTCGCCTTCCTGGCCCGCGAAGCGCAGCAGCCCCTGATGCGCGGCGAAGGTCTGAAGCTGCACGGCCATGTCGCGATCGCCCGCCGCGCGCGATTGCTCGAACGCGAGCGTGCGCGTACCGCCACGTTCGAGCAGTGCGAACAGCAGCACGGCCGCGGCCGCGAGGCACAGCGCGATGCGCCAGTCGATCCACGCGAGCCCCGCGACGACCGCGAGCGGCGTCACGACCGCGCCGATCAGCGGCCCGAGCAGGTGCGCGGGAATCCCCATCGCCTGCATCACCGGCCCGCGCAGCAGCCCGGCCGGATGACTGTCGCGCACGGCCTGCCACGACGCGATGCGCGGCAGGTGCCGCACGAGGCGCTCGACGAGACCGGCCGCGAGCGCGCCGCCCGCGCGATAGCCGCCGCGTTGTGCGATGTACAGCACGAAGGCGTGACACAGCGTCAGCGCGCCGAGCGCGATCGTCCAGTGCAGCACGGCCGCCTGCGCGCCGGCAAACCATGCGCGGATCAACGGCACGAGCAGCAATCCGCAGGCACCGTCGAGCAATGCGGCGGCCACCGCCCAGCCCGCCCCGCGCCACAGCGCGCGACGGGTTTCGGCGGGCAGGCACTGCAAACGTTTGAGCGACTTCATCATCATGCGGCCTCCTCGCCCGCGGCACCGCGTTCGCGCCATAGCCGCGCATACAACCCGCGCGTGGCCAGCAGCGCCGCATGCGTGCCGCGCTCGACGATGCGGCCGCGATCCATCACGAGAATCTGGTCCGCATGCCGGACCGCGTCGAGATCGTGGCTGACGATCACGCGCGTGCGCATGTCGCCGCGCAGCGCATTGCGCAATGCGCGCCCGGTTTGCGGATCGAGCGCCGAGGCCGGTTCGTCGAGCAGCAGCAGCGGCGCCGGCGACAACAGCGCACGCGCGATCGCCAGCCGCTGCAGCTCGCCGCCGGACAGCCGCACGTCGCGCCCGCACACGCAGTCGTAGCCGCCCGGCAGCGCGTCGATGCGATCGTCGAGACAGGCCGCGCGCGCGGCTGCGCGAATCGCGTCGCGATCGGCATCGGGCCGGTAAAGCGCGATGTTCGCGGCCATCGACACGTCGAGCGCGGCGGCCTGCTGGAACACCATCGCCATCTGTTCGCGCCGCGTATCCGACGCGAGCAGCCGCAGATCGGCGCCGCCGAGCCGCACCGTGCCGTGGTCCGGATCCATGAAGCGGGCGAGCAGCATCAGCAGCGTGCTCTTGCCCGCGCCTGACGGTCCCACGATCGCGGTGGTCGTGCCGGCCGCGATCGTCGCGTCGATGTCGCGCAGGATCGGCGTGCCGTCGATGTCGACACGCACGCCGCGCAGCTCGATCGACGCATCGCGCGGCACCTGCGCGGCACCAACGGCAGGTTCAGGCAAGACCGGCAGTGCGAGCAACGCATCGACGCGTGCCGCGGCCGCGCGCGCCTCGCGCAACGCGTCGGCACCGTGGCCGAGCGCGCGCACCGGCGCGGCCACCGCCCAGATCAGCAGCGCGAACGCGCACAGTTCGCCGACCGGCAAGCGGCCAGCCGTGAGCCACATCGCGCCGAACACGACCCACGCGAGCAGGAACGGCGTGCCGAGCAGCACCTGCGTGCACGCACCGGGCCCGCCGACGCGGCCGACCCACGCCGAAAACGCCTGTTCGAAGCGCCCGGTCGACGCGAGCGCGGCCGCCTCGATGCCGGCGCCCGGATACTGCCGCACGAGCGCCGGGTTCTGCGCGAGCTGCGCGTAATCGCCCATCAGCTGTTCAAGCGCCGCGTTGCGTGACGCGACGGCCGGCACGAACCGCGCCGAACGCATCCAGCGAAACAGCGCGGCACCCGCGACGAGCGGCACGAGCGCGAACGCAAGCAGCGCGGGATTCAGGTAAAGCAGGCACGCGAGCGCCGCGCACGGCACGACGATGAGTTGCGTGACATCGGCCGGTGCGTGCGCGACGAGCTGGTGCAGCGCACGCACGTCCTGGTCGACGTGACGCGCGACGCGATCGCTGCCTGCCCGCGCGAACCAGCCGAGCGGCAGGCGTTGCAGATGATCGGCGAGGCGCCTGCGCAGGCGGTCGGCGAGATCGGCGTCGACCCGGTGCGTCAGGTGCAGCGCGACCGTCTGGCCGCCCAGCCAGCCCACGCCGGCCACCACGGCGGCGACGAGCCAGCCGCGTGCCGTTGCGTCGAGCTGCGCGGTTGCACGCCACGCGTCGGCGACCCGGCCGAGCGCGAGCCACGGCACGAGCGACGCGACACCCGCCAGCGCTTGCAAAACGACCGCCGCGACGAGCGGCACCGCGAACGGCCGCAACATCGAAAGCAACGGCCCCTTCATGCGGCACGCTCCAGCAGCATGCCGAGCGTGGCCGCGCGCGCGTCGCCCGGCGGCTGCTCCGGAAACCCGAGCTGCATCGTCAGTTGCTGCCAGACACGTGTCACGTCGATGCTGCGCTGGTTGCACGCGTGCAGCCCCTCGCCCGACACGAGCCGATCGACCGCGCGCACGGCCGCTTGCGGCCAGCTGCGTGCATGAATCGCGCCCCACGTGTCGCGCGCGTCGTCGCAGATCTGGATGCTCGGCATGTCGCTGCCCGCCGTCTCGCCGAAGATCGGGAACAGCCCGTGTTCGTCGATCTCCGGTTCACGCAGCGCCGGGGCCCACCACAGCGGGCCGTGCGGCGATGCGAGCGTCCACGTGCCCGCGTCCGTCGTCAGCGTGATGCTGAACAGCAGGCTCATCCGGCCATCGTCGGCCGCCGCCATCTCGTTGTGCACACGCAGCGACACGGGTGTTTCGGCGAGCACCATCGCGCATTCGCGCATCGACGACAGCGCCGGCCCGACCGGCTCGACCGACCACGGGCCCACGCCTTGCAGCGCGGCCGCGAGCACGTCGAGCGCCGCGAAACTGGCCTGCACCGAGCACACGACATCCGCATGCACGGGCGCGCTCGTTTCGCGCAGCCGTCGCGCGACGGCGATGAAGCGCGAGACGACCGGCAGGTTCGGATAGAAGCTGTTGAGCAGGCAACGGCGGCCATGACGCGACGCGGTGCGCAGCACGCGACTCCATTCGTCGGGCAGCAGCGGATGCTCGATCACGACATCGATCCCGCGTTCGAGCAGCCGGCACGCGAGCCCGGCCCCGTCGGCACCGCGCGCCGCGCCGCCGACCGCGATGCACGCGACCCGCACGTCCTCGGGCAGTGATTCAGGCGCATCGAACACGGGTGCGCCGACACGCGCGGCCAGCGCGGCAGTGCGCGCGCTGCCTTGCCCCAGGATGCCCGCGACACGATACGCGCTGGACGCCGCGAGGCCCGCCGCATAGAACTGGCCGAAGCGTGAGCCGGCCACGACGACCGGCAGCGGATGGACCTTCATTGCGCCTCCTTCAGGCGGGTGTCGACGAACGCGGTATTCAGGCAGTCGAAATGACCACCGGGGATATCGACGGCCGTGATGCCGCCGAGCGCCTGCGCCGTCCAGTATTCGGTGAGCGCCGCGCGCTGCTGCGGAATCAGCGGGTTGCAGCGCTCCGGCACGAACAGCCGCAGCGCGCCCGCATACGGCGCGTCGCCGGCCCAGTGGCTCGCCTGCACCGAATGCATGAAGAGCCGGTACAGCCGTTCGCGTTCGTCGAGCAGCGGATGCGCGACCGCATCCTGCATCGACAATCCGGCCGCCGCGCGCAGCACGCGGCGGCGCAACGCGTCGAGCGGCTCGCAGCGATCGCCGAAGATTTCCAGCTGCGCCTGCAGGCTGCCGGGCGCGAGACGCGCGGGGTCGGCCTTCAATGCGTCGGCGAGCGCGTCGGCCAGCACGTACGTTTCCGGAAACCCGAGCGCGTCGAGCGGCAGCCCGAGCGTCGCCGCGAAGTTGAACAGCACGAGCCGTTCGTCTTCGATCAGGTACGGAATCCGGTAGCTCGACACGATGTCCAGCGTGCGCACGTCGACGCCGAGCTGCACCAGCGACTTCGCCATTTCGAGCGCGACCAGCCCGCCCGAGCAGTAGCCGAGCACGTCGACTTCGCGCACGCCGGTGCGCCACAACGCATCGGCATAGCGCCGGCCGAGCGTCGCGTTCAGGTGGCGCGCCGGCACCTCGAGATAGTCCTGCGCGTCGCGCACCGCGAAGCCGAGCACCGGGCCAAGCCGCGCGAGCGCCGGCATGACCGGACGATACGCATGCACGGTGCCGAGCCCTTCGTGGACGATCACGCGCGGCACACCGTCGCCCGGCGCAAGCGGAATCGGGCGTACGTCGGCACGCACGCGTGGCGCAGGCGCGTGGATGACCGCCGACGCGTGAGTCGTGCGCGGGGCAGCAGGCGATGTCGCGGCCGCCTGCTGCTCGCGCGCATCGCGCAGGCATTGCGCGAACGCAGCCGGCGTCGGTTGCGCGAGCACCCAGCGCAGCAGCCGGTCGAACGGATGCGCTTGTGCAAGCGGTTCCTCGCCACGCAGCCGCGACACGAGCTGCGCGATCAGCAGCGAATCGCCGCCCGCCGCGAAGAAGTCCTGATCCGGCGTGACGTTACGCGTATCGAGCACCGCTTCCCACAAGCCGATCAACCGGGCCAGCAACGGATCGGCGGCGGTCTGCGTGTGGACGGGTCGCGCGGCCGCCGGCTCCGGTTCGCGGATGTCGGCGATGCCGGCCAGCGTACGGCGATCGATCTTGCCGTTCGACGTCACCGGCAGACGGTCGAGCACGCGCAGTTGCGACGGCACCATGTAGCCCGGCACGCGCTCCGCGACGAACGCCAGCAGCGCGTCCGGCGCGATGCGCGCCGCACCGCGCTTCACGTGCGCAAGCAGGATGTCGTAGCCGAGCGCGTCGAGCGGCGTGCCGGGCGCCACGCAACCGAGCGCACGATCGCCACCGTCCGACTGCAGCCATTCGAGCCACTGCACGCGCGGCACGAACAACCGCGCCGACTCGGCACGCGCGTCGTTCGGCGTTTCCATCATCAGTCCCTGGCTGATGCTGATCTCCGGATGCTCGGTCGTCAGTTCCTGGATCACCCACCACGCATCGGCCGCCGACAGCGCCCGCAATCCGGCGACCAGCGCGACCGTGTCGCGCGCATTGTTCAGCGCGCCGGAGCTGATCGTGACGTCGATCGAATGCGGCGCGATGCCCTGCGCGTCGGACGGTGCGTTCATGTCGAACCGCACGAACCGCATCCACGGATACGCGGCGAAGCGCTCGCGCGCCGCGGCAAGGAAATAGCTCGACACGTCGCTGAACAGGTAGTCGATCCGCGCGCCGGCTTCGACCAGCGGCGCAAGGGCGTCGACGATCGAGCGCGTCGCCGCGGCCGTTCCTGCGCCAATCTCTAGGATGCGCCACGGACGCTGCGGCTCGCGCGCGACGATCGCGCGCACGGCCTGCGCCATCCCGTCGTGCAGTGCGTGCGCATGTTCGCCTTCGCTGTACATCGCGTCGGCGATATGCGATGCGCCTTCCGGGAACATCAGGCCGGCGGGCGACACACTGCCGTCCACCTGCGCGTCGAGGCATCCCGCGCTGTCGCGGAAGTAGTCGACGAGGACGGCCGGCCACAGTTCGGGCGATGCGTGCTGCGCAAACGCATCCCAGCACGCGTGAGCATCGGCAATACGGGTATCGGGCCGCAGACGCCAGCCTCCTGCTTCGGCATCCGCGTGCAGCACGCCATGCTTGTCGAGCATCGCGAGCCAGTGACGCAGCAGATGCTGTCGCGCCGCCGGCACGCGCAACCGTTCGCACAACGTCGCGAAATCCGTCGCGGCATCCTCGGTCAACTCGCCTGCCGGCACGATCCACGCGGCCAGCGACGCGACGCAGGCCGCTTCGAGCTGGGCGACCGACTTCACCACGTCCGCATGCGCGGGCCAGCGCGCGGCGTCGAACGCTATACGCACGTGCTTCACGATCTCGTGCAGCGCGTCGTCCTGTGCGTTCGGTGCCGATTCCACGCTCTGCAGCGAAGCGAAGCTCGCGAGCCGGCGCTCCGCGCCTTCGCCGAGCACGATCGTTGCAGCCGCGCCGACGAGCGGATGCGCGGTCAGCGCCGCATCGATCTCGGCCAGCTCGATCCGGTAGCCGCGGATTTTCACCTGATCGTCCTGCCGCCCGAGGAATTCGAGCGAACCGTCGGCGCGCACGCGGCCAAGATCGCCGGTGCGATACAGCCTGCGCCCGTCGCGATGACGGATGAAACGTTCGGCCGTGCGCACGGGATCGTTCGCGTAACCCGTCGCGAGCCCCACCCCGCCGATATGGATCTCGCCGCGCACGCCGGGCGGGCATGGCCGGCCGAGTGCGTCGAGCACTTCCATCGTCTGCCCGGTCAGCGCGCGGCCGTACGGAATGCTGGCAAGCTGCGTGTCCGCCGCACGGATCGGATGCTCGATCGACCAGATCGACGCCTCGGTCGCGCCGCCCAGGCTGAACAACGCGCTGTCGGGCCAGCGCCGCCACCAGCGCGCGGGCAGCGTCACCGGAATCCAGTCGCCCGACCACAGCACGCGGCGCGGGCCCGGCACGTCGAGCGCCGGTTCGCCTTCGAGATAGTCGATCAGCATCTGCCCTTGCGCGGGCACCGAGTTCCACAGCGTCACGCGGTGGCGCACCATCAGCTCGGCCCAGTGCGACGGATCGTTGCCGCGCGCCGGATCGGGCAGCACGATGCACGCGCCGCGCGCGGTCGCGCCGAAGAAGTCGTAGACGGACAGGTCGAAGCTGAGTTCGGCCAGGCCGAGCACGACGTCACCGTCGCCGACTTCATGGCGCGCGCTGATGTCGGCGAGCGTGTTGCACACGGCCGCGTGGCTCAGCATCACGCCCTTCGGTTCGCCGGTCGAGCCCGACGTATAGATCACGTAGGCGAGCGCGTCGCCGTCGATTTCATGCGCAGCGCGCGGCGGCCATTGCGGATCGATCGGCAACGTGTCGATATCGATGCGCGCGCAACCATCATGCTCGAAGTCGAGCGCCTGCACGCTGACGACCGCGCGCACCCGCGCATTGCGCAGGATCGACTGCTGCCGCAGCGCTGGCTGGCGGCTGTCAACCGGCACGTACGCGGCGCCCGCCTGGACGATCGCGAGCACGGCCGCGAGCTGGTGCGCGCACTTCGGCATCAGCACCGCGACGGTGTCGCCCACGCCGACGCCGGCTTGTTCAAGCGCTGACCGCAACGCCGCCGCGTGTTGCGCGACATCACGATACGTGCGTGTCCCCTGTGCATCGATCACCACCGGCGCATCGGGCGTACGCAACGCCTGCGCGGCGAAGCCGGCCGCGACATGCGTATCGGCATCCGGATGGATCTCGGCGGCGGGCGCGGCGGACGGCAGCACGATGTCACCCTCGCGCGACCACCACTCCGCTTCAGCCGCGAGACGGCCCAGCAGCGCGACGTACGCATCGAACATCGCCGCGGGCATGCCGTCCGGAAACAGGTCGTCGCGCACGTCCCAGCCGATTTCCAGCCCGCCGAACTGGTCGGTCACCTGGCAGTCGAGCCAGACCTGCGGCGTCTGGCTGATCATGTAGAGAGGCGGCTCGGCGCGGGTCGTTTGCTCACCGAGCAGGCGGCCCACACTGCCGATGCCGCTCGTGAACACCACCGGCATCAGCGCCGCATCCTTGCCGCGCCGCCGCGCGAGTTCGCGCATCACGTCGACACCGGTAAACGCGCGATGGTCGAGGTCGTCGAACATCCGCGCGCCGATCGTGCGCGCACGCTCGACGAAATCGCGCCCTTGCGTCACGTCGACCGCAAGCAGGCTCAATGCGGTGAAATCGCCGAGCACCGCGTCGATGCGCGGATGCACGGGCGGACGGTTCAGCACCGTCAGGTTCAGGCAGAACGCGGGCGACTGGCTCCAGCGGCCGACGACTTCGGCGAACGCGGCCAGCGCGACGCTTGCCGCGCTCAGCCCGAAACGGCTCGCGTAGTTGCCCAGCACAGCCCATTGCGCGCGATCGAGCCGCGCATGGCGGTGCGTGAAGCGCGGCCGCGCGTCGGCACGCATCGCGGGCACCACCGGCAGATCGGGCCGCGCGGGCAGATCGTCGATGCGCGCGAGCCACCACGCCTTGTCACGCGCATGATCGGCGCGCGTGCCGGCATGGGCTTCATTGACGACGTAATCGCGGAACGTCGCGTCGAGCGGCGCGGGCTGCCATTGCGGATCGTCGTAGCGTCGCCGCCATTCGGCGAGCAGCAACTGCAGGCTCGCGTAGTCGATCAGCGTGAAATCGACGGACAGGTGCAGCACCGCGCCATCCGGCCCGAGGCTCACTTCCGGCTGCAGCACCGGCCAGCGGTCGAGCGCATGCACCGCATGATCGAGGCGCTCGCGCATACGCTTCACGTGCGCGTCGAATGCGTTCGCATCGGCCTCGCGCAGGTCGTGCACCGTGAGCGGCTGCCACGGCACGTCGGGCAGCACGCGCTGCCATGCGTTGTCCTCGACGATCGCGCGCAGCATCGGATGCCGTGCGACGCACGCATTCCACGCCGCCTCGAAGCGCACGCAGTCGAGATTCGCGGGCTCGCCGTATTCGACATACAGGTGGCACGCATTGCCGCCGAACTCGAACGATTCGTGCCGGCCGAGCACATACGCGGCCTGCACCGGCGTCAGCGCGAACCGCTCGTGCCGGCGCGCCGGATCGCTGCGCCACGCGCCGTCCTGCAGGAAGCGGACGAACGCGTCGCGTTCGGCCTTGATGCGCGCGGCCAGGTCCGCATCGAGTGCGCCGGCCGGCGCGCGATAGCGCAATTGTCCGCCGTCGTCGCACCATAGTTCGATCTGGCGTTCGCGGCAAAGATCGAGCACGTCATCGAAGCTCACAGCACGCCCTCCTCGATCGTCGCAACCGGCGCATCGCCCGCAGCGTGCGAGGGCGGCGCGGCCGGTGCGGCCTCGTCGAGTTGCGCGGCGAGACCCGCGAGCGTCGGCTGCCGGTAGAACGCCGCCATCCCGACCCGCACGCCGAGCCGCTCGCGCAGCTGCGCGAGCAGGCGCGTCGCGAGCAGGCTGTCGCCGCCGAGCGCGAAGAACGTCGCGTCACGCGCATTCGCCGGGCGGCCGAGCGCGTGCTCCCAGCACGCGAGCAGCGTCGCCTGCCGTTCGTCGGCCGGCACGAACGCATCGTGTGCGGCCGGGGTGTCGCCGAGCGCCCGTGCGAGCGCATCGCCCACCGCTCGCCGGTCGATCTTGCCGTTCGCGTTGAGCGGCCAGCGCGCGAGGCACCACAGCGCATCGGGACGCATCGCGTCGGGCAACCGGTCGCGCAACCAGTCGGCCAGTGCCGCCTGCGCGACCGGTTCGCCGACACGGCGCGCGTCGATGCAGGCAAAGGCAGTCGAGCGCCAACTCCGTGAATCATTCAGCGCAAAGCCGCATGCGTGTGCCGCCGACGCCAGCGCATCGGGTGCAAACAGCCGCGGCAGCGACGCATCACCCGTCACGCCCGCGACGAGTTCGCGCAACGGCGAATCGCGCAGCACGTCGGCGAGCAGCAGGCGGCCATGCTGCGCCAGCAACGCTGCCGCGATCCGGAACGTCTCGCGCGGATCGTCACGCAGGTGCGCCGCCGCGAAGCTGATCACGCAATCGAACCGGCCGAGATGGCGGGCGGGCAGCAGGCCGTCCTGCATCGCCTGCAACGTCGGCATCGTTCGTGTGAAGTACGCCTGCGCGTTGTGCAGCAGACCCGGCGACGCGTCGAACAGCGTCACGTCGAAGCGCGGATCGTCGAGCACGCCGAGCCCCGCATCGAACCATTGCCCGGCGCGCGCGTCGAGCACCGCGACCCGCATCGGTTCGGTGCGCGCGGCGGCCTGGGCCTGCAGCGCATCGCCAAACTCGCGCAGTGCGCGTGCGCCGTCCGGCAGACGCGCCGCGAACGCCAGCGGTGCGATCCGCGGATCGAGCGGCACACGCCGCGCGGCGCCTTCCGGGTCCGCCGCGAGCGCACGCAGCGCGCCGGTCAGGTCGTCGAGATCGGCGGCAAACCAGTCGAGCCGATCGAGCGCGCCGTCGATCGACATCGATACGTCATCCTTTGCATGCCAATGCGCGCGCAGCGACGGCGGCAAGCCGGCATCGCCGTCGAGCAGCCGATCGGCGACTGCACGCGCGACGGCCGCCTCAGCGTGCAGCGTATCGGCCACGTCCGCTTCCGCGAGTACAGGCGATGACGGTGTTGCATCCGGTGCGCGATCGGCCGGCACGAACGCCGCGGCGATGCGCGCGGCCTCGCCGCCGACCACGCTCGCACACGCACCGTCGATCAGCGGATGCGCGGCCAAAGCGGCCTCGATCTCGCCCAGTTCGATCCGGTGCCCGCGCACCTTAACCTGGCGATCCTCGCGCCCCAGGAATTCGAGCGTGCCGTCGGGCCAGTAGCGGCCCCGGTCGCCCGTGCGATACCAGCGGCCCGACGCTTGCTGCACGAAGCGCTGCGCGGTCAGCTCGGGATCGTTCCGGTAGCCGCGCGCGAGGCTGTCGCCGCCGATCAGCAGTTCGCCCGGCACGTAGTCCGGCACGTCGCGGCCGTCGGCATCGACAACGCGATAAGCCTGCCCCGGCAACGGCCGGCCATACGGAATCGAGCGCCAGTGCGGCGGCACGTCGCGCACCGTCTGCACGTTCGACCAGATGCCGGCCTCGGTCGCGCCGCCGAGCGCATGGAACGCACACGCGTCGCCGCACCGTTCACGCAGGCGCGCCGGCAGATCGAGTGCGATCCAGTCGCCGGACAACAGCGCCGCGCGCACGCTGCGGCACGCGTCGGCCGCGGCCGGCACCGCCAGCGCCATCTCCAGCAGCGCGGGTGCCGAATTCCACAGCGTCACGCGATGCTGCGCGATCAGCTCGATCCAGCGCGCGGCATCGCGCGCGTCGTCCTGGGTCGGCAACACAAGCTCGGCACCGGCACCGAGCCCGCCGAACAGGTCGTACACCGACAAGTCGAAATCGAGCGCCGATACCGCGAGCAAGCGATCCTGCGCATGCACGCCGAGCAGCGCATCGATCGCATCGATCGTGTTGAGCGCCGCCGCATGCGTCATCTCGACACCCTTCGGCACGCCCGTCGAACCCGACGTGTAGATCACGTACGCGGTGGCCTGCGGTGCCACGGCGAGCGGCGCGGCCAGCGGTTCGTGCCGCATCAGCGCCGCGACGCCGACATGCGGCAACGCTGCATCGGCGAGCGTCGTGTCGCCGATCACGGCCTTTACCCCGGCCGCGCGTTCGATCAACGCCTTGCGCGCGGCGGGCTGCGCGATGTCGAGCGGGACGTAGCACGCGCCGGCGGCCAGTACGCCGAACACCGCGGCCACCTGTGCGGGCCCGCGCGGCAGACTGATCTCGACGGCGTCGCCGTGACCGATGCCCGCCGCGCGC
>NZ_JAAGPC010000018.1:0-81107 GCF_017104595.1 Burkholderia sp. Tr-20390
GCCAGACGATGCTGTCGTCGCCCGCCCCCGCCGCAACCGCGCCTGCCTCGCCGAACGCCGACACGATATGCGTGGCGACGATCCGCACCGCCGCCGGCATCGCGATCGGCGCCGGCCCGAACGCGGCCGACGCGACGATCGACACGATCAACAGCAGCGCCAGCGCCGGCAGCACCACGCGCATGGCGGGCCGCGATGCACGCACGTGCACGCTCATCGCGCCGGCCCGGCGAACGCGGCCGGATACAGCGCGCGCGCCAGCGTCTCGACGGCCGCGACGTTCTCGGGGCCGGGCGTCGCCGCATCGTACGGAATCACGATGAAGCGCCGGTCGCGGATCGCCGCCACGCGTGCGAGCGACGGCTGGCTCAGCAGGAACTGCTGCTTCTGCGCGGCCGTCACGGCCGAATAGTCGACGATCACGATCACCTGCGGATCGCGCGCGACCACGCTTTCCCAGCTCACCTGCGTCCAGCTACGCGGCAGGTCGGCCATCACGTTGCGCGCGCCGGCCGCCGCCAGCAGCGCGGTCGGCATCGCGAGCCCGCCGGCCGTCATCGGCTTGTCGGTGCCGCTGTCGTAGACGAACACGCGCAGCGGCTCCGGATGCCCGATCGTGCGCGACACCGCCGCGAGACGCGTGCGCATCGACGCGACGACCTGCGCGGCGCGCGCGTCGACGCCGAAGATTCGCCCGAGATTGTTCAGGTCGCGGAACACGTCGTCGAACGACGCGGCCGCCTGCTTCATCACGTGCGAACACGATTCGGTCAGCTCGTACGCACGGATGCCGAACGGCGCGAGCGTCGCGGGCGTCACCGGGCCGCCGACATGCATCCCGTAGTTCCAGCCCGCGAGATAGAAGTCGGCGCGCGCGGCCGCCAGCACCTCGAGCGACGGATACTGGCTCGCCAGTTCGGGCACGCCGCGCAGCGCATCGCGCACGCGTGCGGTGCCCGTCTTCCAGCCGCCGATCCCGGTGTAGCCGACGAGCCGGTCCTTCAGGCCGAGCACGAGCATCATCTCGGTCAGGTTGACGTCGTTGCTCACCGCACGCGTCGGCGCGCGCGCGAACGTCACGTCGCGATCGCAGCTGCGCACGGTGACGGGATAGGCGCCCGCCTGGGCGGCCGCGCAGCCGAGCACGGTCGCGGCAAGCAGCCGGCGAAATACAGGCGACAAAGCAGAGGACAAGACAGGAAACGGCATGGCGGTCATTCCGGATGAAGCGGCGTGATGCGCGGCCGGCCCGTGACGGGATGGCGATCGACGAGCGCGGCGACACCGAACACGTCGCGCAGCAACGCTTCGGTCAGCACGTCGGCCGGCACGCCCGACGCGACGACCCTGCCGTGCGCGAGCACGTGGAGCCGGTCGCAATACGCGGCCGCGAGATTGAGGTCGTGAATCGTGGCGAGCGTCGCGATGCCGAGGCGCCGCACGCGCGCGAGCAGTTCGAGCTGATGGCGCAGGTCGAGGTGGTTGGTCGGTTCGTCGAGCAGCAGCAGTTCGGGCTGCTGAGCGAGTGCGCGGGCCAGCAGCGCGCGCTGCTTCTCGCCGCCCGACAGCGATGCGAAGCGCTGCGCACGGCGCTCGACGAGGCCGACGTCGTGCAGCGCGGATTCGACGATCCGGCGATCGTCCGCCGTCTCCGCATCGAACGGCCGCTGGTGCGGCGTGCGCCCCATGCCGACCAGTTCGTCGACGGTCAGCCCGAAATCGTCCGGCGTCTCCTGCTGCAGCACCGCGATGCGCTGCGCAACCGCGCGCGGCCGCATGCGCCACACGTCCTGTGCATCGAGCGCGACACGGCCGGCATCGGGCCGCGCGTAACGGAACACGCAGCGCAGCAGGCTCGTCTTGCCGCTGCCATTCGGGCCGACCAGCCCGACGAACTCGCCGTCGGCCACGCTCAGCGTCACCGAATCGAGCACGGTGATCGCGCCGCCGGGAGACCAGCTCACGCGTTCGATGTCGAGCATGTGCGTCACGGGAGGTGCGCCGTGCCGCATCAGAAGCGCATCGTCGCGACGAGCTCCGCCGAGCGCGACGGGCCGAGCAGCCATTGCTCGCCGGCGTTCGACGTCGTCACCGCATACGTGCGGTTCGCGAGGTTGCGCAAGGTCAGCGCCAGCTCGGTGCGCGACGTCGGCTGCCAGCGCAGCGACGCGTCGAACACCGTGTACGACGGCACCTGCACGCGGTTCGCGTCGTCGCCGTAGGTCGCGCCGACGTAGCGCACGCCCGCGTTCGCCTGCCAGCGCTCGGCAAACGCCCAGCCGAGCCACAGGTTCGCCGTCTGCTGCGGCACGTTGGCCGGTGCATTGCCGGCACGCGACACCGTCGCGCTGCCGACCTTCTGGTTGAACGCGTCATAGCGCGCGCGCAGCAGCGCGACGTTCGCATCGACCGTCCAGCCGTGCGGCAGCCGCGCGCCGCCCGTCAGCTCGATGCCGCGCGACGATTGCCGGCCGACCTGCTGACGCAGCGCGGGATTGAACGGATCGGTGCTGAGCAGGTTGCGCTTCGTGATGTCGTACACGGCGACCGTCCAGTATGCGCGGCCGTCGAGCAGCGTCTGCTTGACGCCGGCTTCCCACTGCTCGCCGGTCGCGAGCCGGTAGCTCGCCAGCGACGCGGACAGCGTCACGAGCGAGCCGAGGCCCTCCGCGCCCGTCGTGTACTGCGCATACGCGCTGAGCGTCGGCGCGACCTCGAACACGAAGCCCGTGCGCCAGCCGACGTTCGCGAAACGCTTGTCGAAGCCGGCCCCGGTTGCCGCCTGCTCGCGGTTGAACGCGATGTGGTCGTAGCGCAAGCCGCTCACCCACGCGAGCCGCGGCAGCACTTCGAGCCGGTTCTCGGCGAACACCGCGGCCTGCCGCGCGCGCGTGCTGAACTGCGGCACCGTCGGGTCGGGGCTCGTGAACACGCCGGGGTCGAAGCCGTGCGCGGGCACCATCGATTCGCCGCCGTACGGCGAATTGTTGGTGCCGCTGAACGTGATCTGGCTGAATTCCGTGCCGACGACGAAGCGGTTCGCGCGGCCGAACAGCGTGCCGTCGAAGCGTGCGCTCAGCCGATCGCCGATCTGCCGCTGGTGGTGGCCGATGTCGAGATAGTCGCCGCGCGTGACGCGCCCCGTCGCGGCATCGAGCGCATACGATTCGGCGTTGCGCCAGTGGCGATTCGACGTCAGGTAGTAGAGCTGGTTGTCGATCGTCACGCCGGCCGTCGGCCGGTAGGTCGCCGACAAGCGCGTCCACTGGTCGTAATAGGAAATCGACGCGTCGGCGACGTTGTAGTTGTGCTTGCGCAGCGACGGATCGAGCACGCCGTTCGGCGCCGGCACGCCATAGTAGGTCGCCGGCATCTGGCGGCCGTAGTCGAAGTCGAGCGTCAGCGTGAGCGTCGGGCTCACGTCGAACTTCAGCGCGCCGCCGACGGCCGTCGTATGCGTATCGGCCCGCTCGGCGAGACCGTTCGCGCGCGCATCGCTTGCATGGAAGCGATACGACAGCCGCGAGCCGAGCGCGCCCGTCGTATCGAACGCGGCGCGCTTCGCACCATCCAGGCCGACCCCGACCTGCAGCGTCGTCTCGCGCGTGCGCTGCGGCCGCTTCGGCACCACGTTCACGACACCACCGATCGCCCCTTCGCCGTACAGCACCGACGCCGGGCCGCGCAGCACCTCGATGCGCTCGACCGACCACGTATCGAACGGGAACGTGATCGTGCCGGCGGCCGGCATCAGCCGTACGCCGTCGAGCAGCGTCATCACCGATTCCTGCCCGCTGAAACCGCGCACGCTCAATGCGGTGCCGCCGGTGCCGGGCGCCATCGCGCTGGAGAAACCCGCGGTGCGCGTCACCGCGTCGAGCACCGTGCGATCGCCGCGCGCGTCGATCGTGTCGGCCGTGACCGTCTCGACGCTCGCGGGCGTGTCGAGGCTCGCGAGCCCGAGCCGCGAGCCGGTTTCGAGCGGTTGCGTCAGCGGGTCGGCCGGTGCGGATGGCGCGCTGACGTTGATCGCCGGCAGCGCATGCCGTTCGTCCGGTGCGGGTGCGGCCGCTTCGGCAGCCAACGCGCCGGAGGTCGCCATCGCGCAGCCCAGCAGGGTCGTGCAGCCGCGGGCCGCGCGAACGCGCCAGGCGTCGCCGTTCCGGCGCGACGCGGCGTGGTGCCGCTCCCCGCGCGCCGGGGTGTGTCTGGTTTTCGTCACGTCGTATCGATCTTCGGAGGGTGGCGTCGCACGCGGCCGTGCCAGGCAGCCCGTCGGTGGCGCAAACCTCAGATGATACAATATATCAATTTGATTCATCAGGATTTCGTCAGGTTGTCCCGGCCGGGTGCGTGGCCGGGGCCGTACGCCGCGCCTACAACGGAAAACTGAACTGCACCCACAGCTTGTCGCCCTGCGGCCGGTTGCGCACCGCGAACTCGTGCTGGTACTTCACGACCACGCCCGACGCCGGCCCCCACATGACACGCAGCTGCGGGCCGATCGCGACCGATTGCCCGCGAAAGCCGTCCGACGCGACCTTGACGCCGGCCTGCGATCAACGGCCGACTTCCTTCCATTTGCGCGCGAGGCCGAGGCGTTCGACGCGCTCGATCAGGAACTCGGTGAACACGCGGATCTTCGCCGGCTGGTGACGGCGGCTCTGGTACGCGATGTTGACGGTGAGCGCCGGCAGTTGCCAGTCGGTGAGCACCGGCACCAGCTTCCCCGCGACGATGTCGTCGTGAATGATGTAGAGCGGCTGGATCAGGATGCCGAGCCCGGCAAGTGCCGCCGCGCGGATCACCTGCCCTTCGTTCGCATCGAGCACGCTCTTGATCGTGACCGACTGCTTCTTCGCGCCGTGGCGGAAATGCAGGACATACGGATCGTTCGCGAGGTTGTACACCAGCAGCCGGTGGTCGCACAGCGAATCGGGCGTCGCCGGCGCGCCGTGCTTCGCCAGATACCCGGGCGACGCGGCCAGCACGCGCCGCGTCTCGGCGAGCTTGCGCACGGTGATGCCCGAATCCGCTTCATGCTCGCGCGTGCGGATCGCCACGTCGATGCCGGCCTCGATGAAATCCGGATAGCGGTTCGCCGCGACGATCTGCACGTTCAGGTTCGGGTAGCGCCGATGAAACTCGGGCAACGCGGGCGCGATATAGATCGATGCGAACGATACCGACGCCGTCACGCGCAGCGTGCCGGCCGGATTGACGCTCGCTTCGTTGACCGCCGCATCGGCCTCCGACAGTTCCATCAGGATCGCGACACAACGCCGGTGGTATTCATGCCCGGCGTCGGTCAGCCACAGGCGCCGCGTGGTGCGCTCGACGAGCCGCGCCCCCAGCCGCTCCTCCAGCGCGTTCAGGCAGCGGCTCGCCGCCGCGCTCGACATCCCGAGCCGCTCGGCGGCCTTCGACAGGCTGCCCAGCTCGGCGACCTGCACGAAAAATTCGATCTGCGTCCACTTGTCCATGCGTTCGATTCTTCCACCTGGCGGAGAACAAAACTCCTCCAAACCCTCTTTTTTACGATCCGGGGAGGAATTAATGTTACGTCAACGCGCTATCCAACGACATCAGGAGACACCCCCTATGCGCAATCTCGACGAAGACACCATCACACAGGCCGTGATCGCATCGCTGGGCGGCTGTCGCGACGAGCGGTTGCGCACGGTGATGACCAGCCTCGTCCAGCACCTGCACTCGTTTGCACGGGAGACGAAGCTCACCGAGGCCGAATGGCAAGCCGCGATCGGCTTCCTGACGGCCGTGGGCCACATCACCGACGACAAGCGCCAGGAGTTCATCCTGCTGTCCGACGTGCTCGGGCTGTCGACCCTCGTCACCGCGCAGAATCACGCGAAGCCGGCCGGCTGCACGGAGGCGACCGTGTTCGGTCCGTTCTACGTCGAAGGCAGCCGCGATTTCGGGATGTTCGACGACATCGCGAACGGCGCCTGCGGCGAGCCGTGCTTCGTGTCGGGCCACGTGCGCGGCATCGACGGCCTGCCGATCGCGCACGCGTCGCTGGAAGTCTGGCAAGCCGACGAGGACGGCCACTACGACGTGCAGCTTCCGGCCGACGACGGCTCGGTCACGCACCGCGCGCGCGGCCGGCTGCGCACCGATGCCGACGGCCGCTACGCATTCCGCTCGATCCTCGCCGAGCCGTATCCGATTCCGCACGACGGCCCCGTCGGCGCGATGCTCGACGCGCTCGGCCGTCATCCGTGGCGGCCCGCGCACCTGCACTTCATGATCGAGGCGCGCGGCTACGAAACGCTGATCACGCACGTGTTCCGCGACGGCGACCGCTATCTCGACTCCGACGCGGTGTTCGGCGTACGGTCGACGCTCGTCGCCGACTGGGTCCGGCACGCGCCCGGCAGCGCGCCGGACGGCTCGCGCATGGACACGCCGTTCTACACGCTCGATTACGACTTCGTGCTCAATCCCGCGGAGCGCGCCGCATGATCCGCCACGTCGTGATGTGGAACGTCGCCGGCGCGACCGAACCCGAACGCGCGATGGCACGCACCACCGTCAAGACCGCCTTCGAAAGCCTGCGCGGCCGGATTCCGGGCATGACGCACCTCGAAGTCGGCGCGGATTTCAGCGCGGCCGACTACGCGTGCGACCTGATTCTCGTCGCCGATTTCGAATCGCGCGAAGCACTCGACGCATACGCGACGCATCCCGAACACGCACGGGTACGCAACGCACTGACGGGCCTGCGCATCGCGCGCCATCAGGTCGACTACGCAATGGAGTAACGACGCCATGAACTTCATCTACCAGGCCCGTCCCGCCCGCGTGATCTTCGGCGCAGGCAGCCTCGAGCATCTCGAACGCGAAGTGCTGGAACTGGGCGCGCAACGCGCGATCGTGCTCTGCACGCCGGAACAGCGCGATCTCGCGCAACGCCTCGTCGAGCGGCTCGGTGCGCGCGCGGCCGGGCTGTACGATCGCGCGACGATGCACGTGCCGATCGAGATTGCCCGCGATGCGCAGGCGTTCGCCAGGTCGCTCGATGCGGATTGCGCGATCGCGATCGGCGGCGGTTCGACGATCGGCCTCGGCAAGGCGATCGCGCTCGAAAGCAGCCTGCCGATCCTCGCGATACCGACGACGTACGCCGGCAGCGAGATGACGCCGATCTACGGCCTGACCGAAGGCGGCCTCAAGCGCACGGGCTCGGACGCTCGCGTGTTGCCGAAGACGGTGATCTACGATCCCGCGCTCACCGTCACGCTGCCCGTCGAGCTGTCGGTGACGAGCGGCCTCAACGCGATCGCGCACGCGGCGGAAGGCCTCTACGCGAACAACGCGAATCCGGTGATGAACCTCGTGGCCGAAGAAGGCATTCGCGCGCTCGCGCGCGGCCTGCCCGGCGTGCGGCGCGACCCTGCCGATCTCGACGCGCGCAGCGACGCGCTCTATGGCGCGTGGCTGTGCGGCATGGTGCTCGGCAACGTCGGCATGGCGCTGCACCACAAGCTCTGTCACACGCTCGGCGGCAGCTTCAACCTGCCGCACGCGCCGACCCACACGGTCGTGCTGCCGCATGCGCTCGCGTACAACGCCGCGCACGCGCCGGAAGCAATGCAGCGGATCGCCCGCGCGATCGGCACGAACGACGCCGCACGCGGCCTCTACGCACTGGCGCTCGACAACGGCGCGCCGGTCTCGTTGAGGGCGATCGGCATGCAGGAAGCCGACCTCGATCGCGCCGCCGATCTCGCGGCCGCCAATCCGTACTGGAACCCGCGCCCGATCGAACGCGACGGCCTGCGCGCGCTGCTGCAGGACGCCTTCGACGGCAACCTGCCCGGTACGACCGCGCGCTGAGCCGACCACTGTGACGCCGCCGTCGTCGGCTACGGCCCGAGCGGCCTCGTCGCTGCATCGATGCCGGGCCGCGGCGTGACTGCAGGCCGCGCTGGTCGACTTCCTCGCGAGCGGCGCATACGACGCACACTTGCGCCGCATCCGGCGCGTGGTCGAGGAGAATCTGGCACAAGTGACGTGCACGATCGACTCGCGCGCCAAGCGCGCGACTTCCGCCGCACCGCAATCACCCCGAGTCAACCGCCGAGCTTGAACGACGGCAACTGCTGCGCGAGCCGCGCGCCCATTTCGGCACCGAGTGCCTGCAGCGCATTGAACGGCCGGATCATGACCTCGAACTCGACGATCCGCCCTTCGTCGTCGAAGCGGATCATGTCGATCCCCTTCAGCGCCTTGTCGCCGATGGCCGCACTGAACTCCAGCACCACGCTCTTGCCGTCGTCGGTGACGAACTGGCGGTGATAGGTGAAATCCTCGAGGATCGTGATCACCGTGCGCAACGCCAGCAATAGCGCGGGCGCCGGCCCGTACGGCTTGAACGCCATCGGCGAACGGAACACGGCGTCCGGATGGACGATCGACTCCAGTGCGCCAAAATCCTTGCGTTCGACCATCGCGTGCCACGTGTCGAGCGATTGCGCGACAGCGGGTTGAAGATGCAGCGGTGCGTTCGTCATCGAAGACTCCTGTATCGTCGGGCGGAAAAGAAACGTATCGGTCTCAAAGGGTCGCGGCCAGCGTCGTGCCCTGGTGAATCGCGCGCTTCGCGTCGAGCTCGGCCGCTTCGTACGCGCCGCCGATCACGTGCACCTTGCGCCCGGCGGCCTCCAGTTGCTCCGCCAGTTCGCGCAACGGCTCCTGCCCCGCGCAGATCACGACGTTGTCCACCGGCAGCGTCTGCTCGACGCCATCGATCGTCACGTGCAATCCTTCGTCGTCGATACGCCGGTAGGTCACCGCCGACGACATCCCGACCCCGCGCGCCTTCAGCGCCGTGCGGTGGATCCATCCGGTGGTCTTGCCGAGCCCGTCGCCGACCTTCGACGCCTTGCGCTGCAGCAGATGAATTTGCCGCGCCGCCGGCTCGGGGTGCGCACGACGCAGGCCGCCCGCGTTCGCATACGACGGGTCGACACCCCACTCGGCGAAAAAGCGGTCCGCGTCGACGTGCCCGGCGCCCGCACGATGCACGAGATATTCCGCGACGTCGAAGCCGATCCCGCCGGCGCCGACGATCGCAACGCTGCGTCCTACCGCCTTGCCGTCGCGCAGCACGTCGAGATAGCCGAGCGCCTTGGCGTGCCCGACACCGTCGATCGGCGGTGTGCGCGGCACGATGCCCGTCGCGATCACCACTTCGTCGAATTCGCGTTGCAGCAGCAACTCGGCGGTCGCGCGCGTGTTGAGGTGGAGCGCCACGCCGCGCAGTTCGAGCTGCCGGCGGAAATAGCGCAGCGTCTCGTTGAACTCTTCCTTGCCGGGCACCTTCTTCGCGATGTTGAACTGGCCACCGATCTCGGCGCCGGCTTCGTACAGCGTCACCGCATGCCCGCGTTCAGCCGCGGTGACCGCGAAGCCGAGGCCTGCCGGCCCGGCGCCGACCACGGCGATCCGCTTGCGCTGCTGCGCGGGGCGAATCACGAGCTCGGTTTCATGGCACGCACGCGGATTCACGAGGCACGACGTGATCCGGCCGCTGAACGTATGGTCGAGGCAGGCCTGGTTGCAGCCGATGCACGTGTTGATTTCGTCCGCGCGCCCTTCCCGTGCCTTGCGGACGAACTCGGCATCGGCGAGAAACGGCCGCGCCATCGACACCATGTCGCAATAGCCGTCGGCCAGCAGTTGCTCCGCGACGTCCGGCGTGTTGATCCGGTTGGTCGCGACGAGCGGGATGCCGACCTTGCCCATCAACTGCCGCGTGACCCACGCGTAAGCGGCGCGCGGCACCTTCGTCGCGATGGTCGGAATGCGCGCCTCGTGCCAGCCGATGCCCGTGTTGATGATCGTCGCCCCGGCCGCTTCGATCGCCTGGGCGAGCCGGATCACTTCGTCGAGCGTCGAGCCGCCTTCGACGAGATCGAGCATCGACAACCGGTAGATGATGATGAAGTTCGTGCCGACCCGCTCGCGCACGCGCCGCACGATCTCGACCGGGAAACGGATGCGGTTCTCGTAGGCGCCGCCCCATGCGTCGTCGCGATGGTTCGTGCGCGCGGCGATGAACTCGTTGATCAGATAGCCTTCGGACCCCATGATCTCGACGCCGTCGTAACCCGCCTGCTGCGCGAGCGCCGCGCATCGCACGAAATCGGCGATCGTCTCGTCGACTTCATCGCTCGTCAGCGCATGCGGCGTGAACGGGTTGATCGGCGCCTTCAGCGCGCTCGGCGCGGCGAGCGCCGGGTGATACGCGTAGCGCCCGAAATGCAGGATCTGCAGCGCGATCTTGCCGCCCTCCGCATGCACCGCGCGCGTCACGACACGATGACGCTCCGCTTCCGCTTCGGTCGTCAGCATCGCGCCGCCGGGCGCCGGACGGCCGCGCTCGTTCGGCGCGAATCCGCCCGTGACGATCAGGCCGGCCTCGCCGCGCGCACGCTCCGCATAGAACGCCGCCATCCGCTCGAAGCCGTTCGGCGCTTCCTCGAGGCCCACGTGCATCGACCCCATCAGCACGCGGTTCCTGAGCGACGTGAAGCCGAGCTCGAGCGGGGTCGTCAGATGCGGATAACGCGATGTCATGGGGTGTCTCCAATTTTTATGCAACAAGTTGCACAGATAGTAGTCGAGCGCTTTCGTTTATGCAACCCGTTGCATAAACGCCTCCGTCATCTTGTACTGTGGCCCCGATATGGCAAGATGCGGTTCATTCCGCGGCCTCCTCCGATCCGACATGTCCCTGCCCCACGCACTCCTCACCGCGCTTGCCGAACGCCCGGGTTCCGGCTCCGAACTCGCCGACCGTTTCGATCGCTCGATCGGTTATTTCTGGCAGGCGACGCACCAGCAGATCTATCGCGAGCTGGGGCGTCTCGAGGAAACGGGCTGGATCGAATCGCTGCCGGCCGAATCGGGGCGCGGCCGCAAGCGCGCGTACCGGATCCTGCCGGCCGGCAAGAAGGAGTTGCGGCGCTGGATCGCCGAACCGGAAGATCCGACGCCGCTGCGCGAAGCGTTGATGGTGCGCCTGCGCGCGGAAGCAGTGCTCGGCCCGGCCGGCCTCGAGGACGAAATCAGGCGGCGCATCGCGTTGCACCAGGAGAAGCTCGACCTGTATCTGCAGATCGAGGCACGCGATTTTTCGGAAAGCGCCGATTCGCGCACGAAGCGCCTTCAGCACCTGGTCCTGCAGGCCGGCATCGCGAACGAGCGGTTCTGGGTCGAATTCTCGCAGCACGCGCTCGACGTGCTGCGCTTGCCGAAAGACTGAACGACTGAACGACTGACGGAGGACATGACGATGACGCAGAAAACCGTGCTCTGCTACGGCGATTCGAACACGCACGGCACACGCCCGATGGCGCGTGCCGGCGTACTGGAGCGGTTCGCACGCGAAGAACGCTGGACCGGCGTGCTGGCGCAAACGCTCGGCGCGAGCTGGCGGGTCATCGAAGAAGGATTGCCCGCGCGGACGACCGTGCATGACGATCCGATCGAAGGCCGGCACAAGAACGGTTTGTCGTATCTGCGCGCGTGCGTCGAAAGTCACTTGCCCGTCGATGTCGTCGTGCTGATGCTCGGGACCAACGATCTGAAGACACGCTTCTCGGTCACGCCCGCCGACATCGCGACGTCGGTCGGCGTGCTGCTTGCCGAGATCGCCGCGTGCGGTGCCGGCCCGTCCGGTGCGTCACCGACGCTCGTGCTGATGGCGCCTGCGCCGATCGTCGAGGTCGGCTTCCTCGGCGAGATCTTCGCGGGCGGCGCAGCGAAGTCGCGGCAGCTCGCGAAGCGGTACGAACAGGTGGCAAGCGACGCCGGTGCGCACTTTCTCGATGCCGGCGCGATCATCGAGGTGAGCCCGGTGGATGGCGTTCACTTCGCGGCCGATCAGCATCGTGCGCTCGGGCAGCGGGTCGCCGCCCTTCTGCAGCAGATCGCGTAACGCGCGCGAGCGCCGAACCGCAGCCGCGCGGCGTGTGCCGGAACACGGCACGCCGCGCGCGGAAAGCCGGTCACGCGTCCGGCAGGATCACCACCTTGCCCTTCACCTGCCGGTTGGCCATCCGCGCGATCGCATCGGCCGCATCGGCCAGCGACACACGCTCGGTGATCGCGGGTCGTACCTTGCCGGCCGCGAACCATTCGGCCAGCAGGCGCATGTTCGCGACATGCTGCTTCGGATCGCGGCGCACCGCATCGCCCCAGAACACGCCCAGAATGTCGCGCTCCTTGAGCAGCGCCAGGTTCAGCGCGAGCTTCGGAATCTCGCCGGCCGCGAAACCGACCACGAGGAACCGGCCGCGCCACGCGGTCGCGCGCAACGCCGCTTCGCTGTAGGCACCGCCCACCGGATCGTAGACGACGTCCGCACCGCGCCCGCCGGTCAATTCGTCCACGCGGCGGCGCAGGTCTTCGGCCGCATAGTCGATCGTCTCGTCGGCGCCCGCTTCGCGGCACAGCGCCAGCTTGTCCGCGCTCGACGCCGCCGCGATCACGCGCGCGCCGAGTGCCTTCGCGATCTCGATCGCGGCGAGGCCAACGCCGCCCGCCGCGCCCAGCACGAGCAACGTCTCTCCTGCTTGCAGCCGCGCGCGCTGCTGCAACGCGTGCAGCGACGTGCCGTACGCCAGCACGAGCGCCGCGCCCTGCTCGAATGTCATGCCCGGCGGCAGCGCGGCAAGCTGGTGCACGTCGGCCACGCACTGCTGCGCAAAGCCGCCGTGCCCGGTGAACGCGACCACCGCATCCCCCGGCTGCCACGCGGTCACGCCCTCGCCCACCGCGTCGATCACGCCGGCAAATTCCGCGCCCGGCGAAAACGGCAGCGCCGGCTTCACCTGATACAACCCCTGGACGATCAGCGCGTCGGGGAAATTGAGCGACGCGGCCTTCACCCGAACCCGGACCTGGCCTGCGGCCGGCTCGGGAATCGCCACGTCCTCGATGCGCAAGCTGTCGATCGGGCCGAATGCGGTACACAACAGGGCTTTCATGTTCGTCTCTCTCCTTGTGCGGCGTGGCCGCGCATCGAGTCATCCCGCGGGGCGCGCCCGCATGGCCGGTTCACGACGAATCCGCAACGGCCGATGGAGTCGGCATCCGCGACATCGTCTGCATTCCGGAATGTCGGTGAAGCCATGATCAGAACCACGTGTCGCGCATGTCGAGCGTCGTCGTGTCGACGCTCGCGAGCAGATCGAGCTGCGCATCCACTTTCGGCAATTCCCAGTTGAAGAAATAGCGGGCCGCCGCACGCTTGCCGTCGTGGAAATCGCCGGCGTGCCCGTGCGCGGCGAGCGTCACGTCGAGCCACAGCCATGCCACGACAAGATGGCCGAACGCTTCCAGGTAGAGGCTCGCATTCGCGAGCCGCGCCTGCGGATCGCCGATCGCGCCGAGTTGCCGCGTGACGTCGACCAGCCGCGCCCAGCGCCGCGCCAGCGCATCGGCCCGCTCGCGCAGGTCGGCATCGAGCGTCCGCGCGCGTTCGACAGTCGCGCCGATTCGCGCATCGAGTGCGTGCAGCAACGCGCCATCGTCCTGTGCGACCTTGCGGCCCAGCAGGTCGAGCGCCTGGATGCCGTGCGTGCCTTCGTGGATCGGGTTGAGACGATTGTCGCGATAGAGCCGTTCGACCGCATAGTCGCGCGTGTAGCCATAGCCGCCGTGCACCTGGATCGCGAGGTCGTTCGCCGCGAGACACCACTGCGACGGCCAGCTTTTCGCGATCGGCGTCAGGATGTCGAGCAGGCGCGTGGATTGAGCGCGCACGTCCGCATCGTCGTGCGCGCGTGCTTCATCGACCAGTTTCGCGCAATACAGGATCAGCGCGAGACCGCCTTCGACATAGGCCTTCTGCGCGAGCAGCATGCGCCGCACGTCCGGATGGTCGACGATCGGCGCCTGCGGCGCGGCGGCATCCTTGCCTGCCGGCCCGAGCGGGCGCCCTTGTGGCCGGTTGCGCGCATAGTCGAGCGCGTGCAGGTAACCCGTGTAGCCGAGCGCCACCGCGCCCGCGCCGACACCGATGCGCGCCTCGTTCATCATGTGGAACATGTACGCGAGGCCGTGGTTCGGCTGGCCGACCAGATAGCCGATCGCGCCTGCGCGCCCTTCCGGGCGGTAGCGCGTGCCTTCGCCGAAGTTCAGCAGGCAGTTGGTGGTGCCGCGGTAACCCATCTTGTGGTTCAGCCCCGCGAGCACCACGTCGTTGTGCTCGCCCTGCGCCGCGCCGTCGCCGCCCGGCAGGTACTTGGGCACGATGAACAGCGAGATGCCGCGCGTGCCGGGCAGCAGCCGGCCGTGTTCGTCGGGAATCTTCGCGAGCACGAGGTGGACGATGTTCTCCGTCAACTCGTGTTCGCCACCCGAGATCCACATCTTGTTGCCGGTCAGCCGGTAGCGCGGGCCGAGCGGCGAGTCGCCCTCGAAATCCGCGCGCGTCGCGATGTCGGACAGCGACGAACCGGCCTGCGGCTCGGACAGGCACATGGTGCCGAGATAGCGCCCTTCCAGCTCCGGGCGCGCAAATGCGTCGATCTGCGCGGGGCTGCCATGCGCGACGAGCAGGTTCGCGTTGGCGGCGGTCAGGAACGGATAGGCGGACGTGGCGATGTTCGCGGCCTGGAAGAACAGGAACGATGCGGCTTCGACCAGCTTCGGCAAGCGCATGCCGCCGAGCGCTTCGTCGTGGCCCGCGGCAATCAGCCCGGCATCCGCGAACGCGCGCACGGCCGGTTCGACGTCGGGGATCAGCGTCACGCGCTCGCCGTCGAACTGCGGTTCCTCGCGATCGCCACGCGCCGCATGCGGCGCGAACAGGTCTTCGGCGATCCGCTCGCTGGTGTCGAGCACCGCGTCGAACGTCTCGCGACTGTGCTCGGCGTAACGCGGCAGCGCGACGAGCGCTTGCGCGTCGAGCCAGTCATACAGCAGGAACGCGAGATCGCGTCGCGACATCAACAAGCTCATCGTGCTGCCTCCCGGGGCCGGCTTCGTCAGCCGAATGAAGGATTCCGTGACGGAAAGTGCTGGCAGGAATTTAGCACGGTCGTTCTAAAACGACAACGACGGATGCGCTAGTCCGCGTAACCGGGATTGCGCCGGTCGAGCCGGCGCAGCAAGCCGGGCCAGACGAGCGCCCCGGCGCCCATCCCGCGCGTCACGGCGGCGATCTGCTGCTTGATGCCGTCGAGAATCGGCCGGCCGATCGGCAACAGCGCCGAGCCGCCCGCCTGCGCACGGACCTGGATCATGCAGGCCGCTTCGAAGAAGTACATCGCGACGAACGCGTCTGCCGGCGTCGCGCCGACGGTCAGCAGGCCGTGGTTGCGCAGCATCAGGTTCGTGTTGGCACCGAGGTCGTGCACGAGGCGCGCCTTCTCGCCCTCGTTGAGCGCAATGCCCTCGTAGTCGTAATACCCGAGCGACGCCAGCACGCCGAGCGACTGCTGCGACAGCGGCAACAAACCCCCTTCCTGCGCCGACACGGCGACACCGTTGATCGAATGCGTATGCATCACGCACAGCGCGTCGTCGCGGGCCGCATGCACCGCGCTGTGAATGGTGAAGCCGGCCGGGTTGATCTCGTAAGGTGATTCGGACACCTTGCGTCCGTCGAGATCGACCTTCACCAGCGACGATGCCGTGATCTCGTCGAACATCATCCCGTACGGGTTGATCAGGAAATGGTGCTCCGGGCCGGGCACGCGCGCGGAAATATGGGTGAACACGAGGTCGTCCCAGCCGAACAGCGCGGTGAGGCGGTAAGCCGCCGCCAGGTTGACTCGCGCGTCCCATTCGGTGGGGGAAACCGACTGCTTCACACTGACTTCGGAAGAGGCCACGTCACGCTCCTTGCTCAGGGGTCGATGTGCACCGGGCCGCACGATGCGGCCCGGCGTGGGGAATAGTGTGCGTCAACCCGCGTGCGGCTTCGCGAGCTGATCGGCAACCGGCAGGCTGCGGATGCGCGTGCCGGTCGCCGCGAAGATCGCATTGGTCAGCGCCGGCGCAACGGGCGGCAGGCCCGGCTCGCCCACGCCGCCGAGCGGCGTCGCAAAATCGTCCGGCGCGACGAGATGCACGCGGATTTCGCGCGGCGCCTCGTTCATGCGCAGCACCTGGAAGCCGTTGAAGTTGCTCTGCTCCGGATGGCCGTCCTTGAACGTGATCTCTCCGTGCAGCGCGATACCGAGCCCCATCACCACCGCGCCCTCGAGTTGCGAGCGTACCCGCTCCGGATTGACCTGCGGGCCGCAGTCGATCGCGATGTCGACTCGCGGCACCGTGATCTTGCCGTCGGCATCGACCTGCACCTCGCACACCACCGCCGTGTACGACACGAAGCTGCGATGCGCGGCGATCCCGAGCCCGTGCCCCTTCGGCAGCTTGCGCCCCCAGCCGGCGCCGCGCGCGACCGTCTCGACCACGCGCCGCAGCCGGCCGGTATCGATCGGATACAGCGCCGGATCCTCGCCGTAGTTCGTGTTCTTCACCGTGATGTGCGACTCGAAACGCCGCGCGGGCCCGATCAGTTCGAGCAGGAAATCCTTCGGGTCACGACCGGCCGCATGCGCCAGCTCCGACACGAAGCTCTGGATGCCGAACGCATGCGGGATGTTGTAGACCGAGCGGAACCAGCCGATCCGCGTGTGCGCTTGCGCGGCCGGATTCTCGATCCGCACGTTCGGAATCGCGAACGGCAGGTCCGCGATCCCCTGCGCGAGCTCGCCCGGCTGCTCATGCACGACACCGGCCCTGAACGTCGACTGGATCGACGGCGCGACCGTGCGATGCTGCCACGCGACCACCTTCCCCGACGCATCGATCCCGCCGTCGAACGCCTCGAGCGACACCGCGTGGAAATAGTCGTGCGCGATGTCGTCCTCGCGCGTGAACGTCAGCTTGACGGGTGCGCCGACCGCCTTCGACAGCAGCGCCGCCTCCACCACGTAGTCGGGCTTCGACTTGCGGCCGAAACCGCCGCCGAGCAGCGTCACGTTGACCGTCACGCGCTCCGTCGGCAACCCGAGCGCCTTCGCGACCTCGTCACGCGTGGTCTGCGGCGCCTGCGTGCAGGTCCACACTTCGCAGCGGCCGTCGGCCACGCGCGCGACGGCCGCGGGCGGCTCCATCGTCGCGTGCGCGAGATGCGGGATGTAGTACGTCGCGCGCACGCGCTTCGCGGCGCCGGCCAGCGCCGCCGCCGCATCGCCGTCGTTGCGGATCACGTCGCCCGGTTGCGCGGCAGCCGCTTCGAGCGTCTTGCGATATGCGGCGGAATCGTAGTTCGCGTTGGGCCCGTGCTTCCAGTCGATCTTCAGTTGCGCGCGCGCCTGGATCGCCGTCCACGTCTCGCGCGCGACGACGGCCACGCCGCCGAGCGGCTGGAAACCGGACGGCAGCGGTGTTGGCGCAAGTTGCACGACCTTGACGACACCCGGCAGCTTCTCCGCCGCCGATGCATCGAACGACGCGACCGTGTCTCCATAGGCCGGCGGTCGCGCGACGACCGCATACAGCATCCCGTCGAGCCGCGTGTCGATCCCGTAGTGCGCGCGGCCGCCGACGATGTCGCGCCCGTCGATCAGCGCCGTTTCGCCCTTGCCGATATAGCGGAATTCGGCCGGCGCCTTCAGCGCCACCGTGGCCGGATCCGGCGCCGACAACGCGGCCGCCTTCGCCGCCAGTTCGCCAAAGCCGAGCTTGCGGCCGCTTTTCGTGTCGACGACCTCATGCACCGTCGCCTTGACCTGACGCGCATCGACGCCCCATGCCGCGGCTGCCGCCTGTTCGAGCATCGTGCGCGCGGCCGCACCCGCGCGACGCAGTGCGGCGAAGCTCTGGCGCAGGCTGCGCGATCCGTCGGTGTTCTGGTTGCCGTAGCGCGGTTCGTCGCCCACGGCCTGCGCGACCTTCACGCGCGCCCAGTCGGCGCCCAGTTCGTCCGCCACGACGAGCGCGACGCTCGTGCGCACGCCCTGCCCCATCTCGGAGCGGATGCAGGTCACGGTGACCGTGCCGTCCGGCGCGATCGCGACGAACAGGTGCGGATCGTCGCGCAACCCGTGCGGCATCCCGGCGCCGCCATACTGCGGATTCGCGCTGACGGGTGGCTGCACCGGTGTCGCCGCACGGACGAGCGACGGCACGCCGAACGCGAGCAGCAGCCCGCCGGATGCGAAGCCGAGCAGCCATGCGCGACGGCTTTCGTTATGGACGGAGAGTTCGGGCGCGCTCATGCGGCACCTCCGCGGCGTACGGCCAGGCGGATCGCCGCACGAATGCGCGTGTAGGTGCCGCAGCGGCAGATGTTGCCGGACATCGCATCGTCGATGTCGGCGTCGGTCGGATGGGGATTCGTCTTCAGCAGCGACGCGGCCTGCATGATCTGCCCGGACTGGCAGTAGCCGCACTGCGCGACGTTCAGTTCCTGCCAGGCCTGCTGCAGCGGATGATTGACGTCCGTCGACAGTCCCTCGATCGTCGTCACGCGCTTGCCGGAAGCGGCCGCGACCGGGGTGATGCACGAGCGGATCGCAACGCCGTCGAGGTGCACGGTGCATGCGCCGCACAGCGCCATGCCGCAGCCGAACTTGGTGCCGGTGTCGCCGAGGACATCGCGCAGATACCAGAGCAACGGCATGTCGGGATTGCCGTCGAAGTGCTGCTCGCTACCGTTGACGGTCAGCGTGATCATCGTTCACCTCCTGGTCGAGGCGCCCGCATCGCACCACGGGTGCCGGGTGGGGATTCGAACGGCGGCGGGTGCGTCCTGCTGCGCCGGCCCGATGCCGTCTTGTGGACTGCTCCGCCGGCAGGACCGGCGGTCAATGCGTGCTGATCGGTGCGGCTGGCTGGGGATGGCCATCGGGCATGCGAGCCGGATGGATAGCGGGCACGCACCAGCCCGGATTCTGCCCCATGCAAACCGTCACTCAGGCAACGCGATCATGTCGGAACTGCCAGAAATGGCGACTCGGATCGCAGCACTTGCGTGCCACGTCCGGCCCCCGGCGGCTTCGACATTGCCCGGGGAGCCAGAATCGTATGCGGAATCGCCCGGGCTCCAACTCTAACTGATGTGCGGCAGTTTTGCGTCGTCGGTGCATAACGGCACGGGCGAGAGACAAACCGGGAGATGTTGAAAGGGAATCGATGACGCATGACGTTTGTCATGCGAGTGGGACCGACTGACGCGCCTGTTCCGGCGAGCGATGAGGGGGGCAACGCTAGCGCGAGAACCCACGCGCCGACCGTTCGCAGCTGTGCTTCGTGATATCCGGACCACTTCCGCAACGGCCTTCTTGCGATCCCCGCCGCGACAGATCGTGATCGCAGCCAGCTTCAGGTCACCGTGCGAACCGAGCGCAATTTTCTCGATCACGCCGTCTTGGCGGATGAATCGTGAACGAAGCTCGCGTGCGCCACA
The DNA here is from genome assembly GCF_017104595.1 of Burkholderia sp. Tr-20390. NCBI lineage: Bacteria > Pseudomonadati > Pseudomonadota > Betaproteobacteria > Burkholderiales > Burkholderiaceae > Burkholderia > Burkholderia sp. Tr-20390. Next base: position 19,457 of record NZ_JAAGPC010000018.1, read on the forward strand.
TGGCGCCGACGTCGAGCGCCAGTGCTTCAAGCCGATTGCACGACCTTCAATGGATTGCCGACGCAGGCCGGGAACGATGCCGCGCCGGGTGACCCGTACGATTCCCGACCTGCGTGGCCGCGATCGGCGCTCAAAGTGATTGCCGGGCACCCCGCTCATACGGCATGCGGGCACCCACCACGCTCACGGCGATCGCAACGCCTGCAACCCGAGCGTGAGTGCATTGAACGGCATCTCCGACGACCCCATCGAAAAGCTCGTCGCCTTCGTGGGTGCCCCCGGATTGCGCATCAGCGCGTGAACGATCCGCTCGCTCGCATGACCGTCGCCGTACGGATTGCTCGCGCGCGCCATCTCCCCGTACGCGCTGTCGCTATCGAACAACCGTGACGCCTCCCACACGATCCGTTCGTGATCGGTGCCGACGAGCCGCGCGGTGCCGGCCTGGATCGCCTCGGGCCGCTCCGTCGTCTCGCGCGTGACCAGCACCGGCTTGCCCAGCGCGGGCCCTTCCTCCTGAATACCGCCCGAATCGGTGATGATGAAATGCGCGCGCGACATCAGGAATACGAACGACAGATATTCCTGCGGCTCGATCAGGTAAATGTTCGGCAGGTGGCCGAGCCGTGCACGCGCCGGCTCCCGCACGTTCGGATTCATGTGCAGCGGATAGACGAACTGCGCGTCGGGATAACGGTTCGCGAGCGTGCACAGCGCATCGCAGAAATTCTGGAACGGCTCGCCGAAACTTTCGCGACGATGCCCGGTGATCAACACGACGCGCCGCGACGGTTCGAGAAACGGAAACTGTCCCGCAACCTTTTCCGACAACGCCGTGGTGTGATCGAGCATGCGCTTCACCTCGTGCAATGCATCGATCACGGTATTGCCGGTCAGCACGACCGCCCCACCCGGTACGCCCTCGCTGAGCAGGTTGTCGCGTGCTTGCCCGGTCGGTGCGAAATGCCACGACGACACTGCGTCGGTCACACGGCGGTTCAGCTCCTCCGGCCACGGCGACCAGATGTCACCACTACGCAAGCCGGCCTCCACGTGCCCGACCGGCAGATAGCGGTAGAACGCCGCGAGACTGACCGCGAGCGTGGTCGTCGTATCGCCGTGTACCAGCACGACGTCGGGACGCAATTCGTCGAACACGATGCCGATTGCCTGCAGAATGCCCGTCGTCACGTCGGTCAGTGTCTGACTTTGACGCATCACGTTGAGATCGTAGTCGGGCTTGATGTCGAACAGCGTCAGCACCTGATCGAGCATTTCGCGGTGCTGCGCGGTTACGCATACCCTGGCGTCGACACCGGCTTGTGCCTTCAACGCACGCACCAGCGGTGCCATCTTGATGGCCTCCGGCCGAGTCCCGAACACAAGCAAAATCTTTTTCATCGTTATCCTCGTTGAGCCATTTCGCGCTGAATGACCCTGCTCGTGGCGCGAAGCATGTATTCAGGCGGCGCCTCCCGTACTCGCACGCGGTCGACACGTTGCGGTGTCGCGGAGCGAGCGCGCCGCCCGGTTCGCGCGGTCCACGCCACGCGAATCCTCGTACTACCGGCGTCCTGTTGCGCTTGATCAGTCACGTCATGAGTCGTTCCTCGTTTGGCCAGGCCTCGGTTCTTCACGTCTTTTCCTCTACAGCAATATTCAAACCAGCCGCCCTGCGACCGTATCCGGTTCACGCTGCATGCACCGCGCACCTGCAGTGCGCGACGGAATGTTTCACAACTGCTACGCGTGTCGCCGCGCCAGTCAGGCGCGATACACGCAAACACCGGGGCAGTCGCACGGTCCCTTCGACGACGTCGTCCGACGAATCTCGAACGCATGTCGTGCGTCCGTTGCGCATCGAATCGCTCGCATCTGTCGAAGCGCGTTGCGCTTCCTTGATCCGCCACTTTTGTCTGTGCAGACGGCGGCAAGACCGATCGCCTGGTGGTGGTCATCCTCGATGGTTCAACCCGACACGCAACGTCATTCACGTCGCACGAATCGACGGGGCGGGAAATGTTGCGAATGTGTAACGCGGGTCCGGAACGGGGTCGTTGCATCGGAGTCCGGCCCATCTAACCCACGCGCGCTCATGAAGCACACCGGCACGCCAGCCGATGCACACGTCACGCACGACGCGATGCGCATCACCGCGCGGCATCGCACTGCCAAGGCGGCGCAGGTTCGGCAGACGATTCGCTCCACGCACGACACGTCCATGCCTCGACGCCGATCAAGTGCGGGCATTCGGCGGGTGCGCACGCTGATTCTTCGTTGAATCAAAAATCATCGCCGTCGTTCGCGCCAGACGCCCACCCTCCACCCCCGCCCCTTGCCGCGCGTGGCATCCCGGCCGATGGCTCACGCCTTGCTTAATGACGGACAGGTGTGCCCCGAAACACTCGCCCGGCAGCGGACGAACCGGGGCACCCAGGTAACGAAACAGGAGGGAAACGCGACGCGTCCGCGTGGAGCGAACGAGTGCTCCAGCGATCAGAACGTGCCGACGCGCCCCGTTGAAGTACGCGCGATCCACGAGCCTGGTTCCGGCTTCGAAGCCAGAAGCCGGCCCGTGAACGCAAACATCGGTACCAGCCTCGGGTTCACCCGCACTACGGTGTCCCGAGCCACAACGTCGACACGCACGCCAGGCGCGACGCGGCCAACGCCGCGCCCGGCGACGATTGCACAGGACCGCCGCGCAGGAGCCCAAGACCATGAACCGGCCCGCGCTTTGCCCGACCATACGCTCGCGCGTAGCGGCCACCGTTACACTGTGTCGCCTGTGGCACGTCGCCTGCTGTATCGCTGCGTGCGGCTTCACGCTGCACGCAAGCGCCGCCGAACTTCGCCTCGACGGGCTGTACCAACGCGCCGACGGTGCGATCACCGTGCGCCTGAACGGCGTCGGCATCGACCCGTATTTCGCGGCGAAGGCGCTGCTCGCCGCGTCCGACGCGCAACTCGATGCCCGTCAGGCGGCACTCGCGTGGATCGCATGGCTGCTGCCGCGCCAGCGCCCGGATGGCAGCTTCGATCGTTACTGCGTGAAGAATGGCCGCTACCGCGCATGCGCCGACGCGGAAACCGACGACGCGATGATCGCGACCTGGATCGAACTGCTCGCTCGCTTCGCGCCGCCCGACGGCTTGCCCGCCGCGTGGGAACTCAGCCTGAACCGCGCCGGTTTGCACCTGGACACGCTGCTCGACAAGGCCTCCGGCGTCTATCAGATCTCGTCGTCGCTACATGTCGCGTTGCTGATGGACAACGTCGAAATCCACAGCGCGTTCCAGGCACTCGCGGCGTACTACGTCCGACGCGCCGACTACACGCATGCGGGACCGTGGAGCCAGCGTGCCGACCAGCTGGCATCCGCGATCCTGAGAGTCTTCTGGCGCGGCAGCGGATCCGGGTTTCGTGCGAGCACGCAGCAGGTCAGCGATACGAGTTTTTATCCGGCGAAGATCGCGCAGATTCTCCCGCTCCTTTCCGGTATTCAGGTACCCGAACAATCCGGCGAGACGTTCTACGCGCAGTGGATTCGGAAGCACGGCAAGAGCTGGCCGCAACTCGCCAACACCGATTATCCGTGGAGCTTGATCGCGCTGGTTGCGCTCAAGATGAACGATTGGGGCACCGTCGCCTGCTGGCAAGCGCGATCGGCCCCATACCGGCACGGCGCGCACTGGAACGTACTGGAGGAGTCGCTTTATCTGGCATTCGAAAGCCGGATGGCCGCGCCCGTCATCCCCGCTCGATGCGGATTCACGACGGCAGCGGCAACGGCCACCGCATCGCGCTGACGCAACGGCGTGCGCGGTCCATGAGGACTAACAGGGAGGAGACGTGTCATGTGTGGCATCGTCGGCGCGGTCGCGCAACGGGACATCGTCCCGATTCTGATTGAAGGTTTGCGTCGCCTCGAGTATCGCGGCTACGATTCATGCGGCGTGGCGACGGTCGTGAACGGCCAGGCGCGTCGCGAACGCAGTGTGTCGCGTGTCGCCGATCTCGACGCGCACGTGCGCACCGCCGGCCTGACCGGCAGCACCGGCATCGCGCACACGCGCTGGGCGACGCATGGCGCACCGGCAACCTGCAACGCGCATCCGATCTTCTCGCGCGACGAAATCGCGCTCGTGCACAACGGCATCATCGAAAACCACGAAACGTTGCGCAGGCAACTTTCAGACGCGCACTACGAATTCGACGGCCAGACCGACACCGAGGTCGTCGCGCACCTGATCCACAGCCAGTATCGCGGCGACCTGCTCGCCGCCGTGCGCGCGGCGACATCGCAGCTTCACGGCGCCTACGCGATCGCCGTGTTCAGCAAGCATGAGCCGCAACGGCTGATCGGGGCGAAGGTCGGCTCACCGCTCGTCGTCGGCTTGAAGGACGGCGAATGCTTTCTCGCCTCCGACGCACTCGCGCTCGCCGGCATCACCGACCGCTTCATCTTTCTCGAGGAAGGCGACATCGTCGAACTGACGCCGGGCGGCGTGCGCGTACTCGATCGTGGCGGCGTACCGGTCGAGCGCGCGGTACAAACCATTTCCTCCGCGCAGGCCGCGGTCGAACTCGGGCCGTACCGGCATTTCATGCAGAAGGAGATTTTCGAGCAACCGGAGGCCGTGGCCGCGACCATCCCGGACGCGGGGCTGTTCGATCCGGCTGTATTCGGCCCCGACGCCGCGCGGGCGTTCGAGCAGATCGACAACGTGCTGATTCTCGCGTGCGGCACGAGCCACTATTCCGGCCTGACCGCGCGCCGCTGGCTCGAAACGATCGCGCGTGTGCCCGCGCAGGTCGAGATCGCGAGCGAATACCGTTACAGCGACGCACTCGCGATGCCGAACACGCTGGTGGTGAGCGTGTCGCAATCCGGCGAGACCGCCGACACGCTCGCCGCGCTCAAGTACGCACAGGCGTTGGGCCATATCGACACATTGGCGATCTGCAACGTGCCGACCAGCGCGATGATGCGGCAGACCGGCCTGCGCTTCCTGACGCGGGCCGGCCCGGAAATCGGCGTCGCGTCGACCAAGGCGTTCACGACGCAACTCGTTGCGCTGTTCATTCTCGCGGTCACGCTCGGCCGGCTGCGGGGCTACGTCGACGATGCGCAGCTCGCGCGCTACACGATGCAATTGCGGCGGCTGCCCGGTGCGCTCGAGGATGTGCTCGGGCTCGAACCGCAGATCGAGCGCTGGGCGGAGGAATTCTCGCAACACGAGAATGCGCTGTTTCTCGGGCGCGGGCTGCACTATCCGATCGCGCTCGAAGGCGCGCTGAAGCTGAAGGAGATTTCGTATATCCACGCGGAGGCGTATCCCGCGGGCGAGTTGAAGCATGGGCCGCTCGCGCTCGTGACGCACACGATGCCTGTTGCCACGATCGCGCCGAACGACGCGTTGCTCGAGAAGCTGAAGTCGAACATGCAGGAAGTGCGGGCGCGCGGCGGGCAGCTTTACGTGTTCGCCGATGCCGATACGCGGATCGACAACAGCGAAGGCGTGTCGGTGCTGCGGATGCCGGATTATTACGGGTTGTTGTCGCCGATCCTGCATGTGGTGCCGTTGCAGCTGCTTGCGTATCACGCGGCGTGTTTGCGTGGCGCGGATATCGACAAGCCGAGGAATCTGGCGAAATCGGTGACGGTTGAGTGACGGGGGCGGGGTAACCTGGGGCGGACCTGTGTGGGTCTTCGAGGAATCCATCTGGCCCGCCCTACGCGATTCGAACGTGTGACCTACGGCGAAACTGTCCTAAGATCGGACCTATGCACATCGACACCGATTTCGAAGCCGCCGCCATCGATCACGTTGCCTCTCCCACCAGCGGCTCGCCCCTGCGTTTGCGTCTGCGCAGTGACAACGCCGCCGAATTCGCCCAATGGTTCGCGTTCGAGCTGGTCGATCTGCCGCCCGGTGGCATCGACGTGCGCATCGAGGGTTTGGCCGGCTCGTCCTACCCTAAAGGCTGGGTCGACTACCGCGTCTGCATGCGCGCCGATGGCGGCGAGGCGGCGGCCTGGCGCCGCCTGCCAACGGACTTCGATGGCGATGCGCTCGCCTTCCACGCGCCCGGCCCGGCCCGGCGCCTGCGCTTTGCCTATTTCCCGACCTTCGACCGCGTCGCCGAGGACAACCTCGTCGCTCAAGCGACACAGGCGGGCGCAACGCTGGAGATACTCGGGACCTCCGCGCTCGGCGAACCGATCCGCATGCTCTCGTTCGAGGGCCATGCGCCACGCACTCGCCTGTGGTTCATGGCTCGCCAGCATCCCGGCGAATCGCAGGGCGGTTATTGTCTCGAGGGCCTCGTGCAGGGGCTTTGCGGCGCGCTGCGTCCTGCTTGGGAGAACGGTGGCTCAGCCGTGCATGTCGTCGTCAATGCCAATCCGGACGGCGTGCGCCTGGGCAACCTGCGCACGAACGCGCGCGGCGCCAACCTCAACCGCTGCTGGGACCGCGAGTATCCGGATGCGCCCGAGACGGCCGCCGTGCGCCGTCGCATGCAAGCGCTCGGGCTCGACCTGCTCGTCGACTTCCATGGCGACGAGGTCCTGCCCCACGTCTTCTCGGTGGGCGCCGACGGCAGCCCCGCCTGGACGCCACGCTTGCAGGCCCTGCGCCGCACGTTCGACGAGGACCTGCTGCGACGCTCGCCAGTGTTCCAGACGGCGCGCGGCTATTCCGTCGACCGACCTGACCACGCGAGCCCAAGGAAGTGCATCCCGTGGGTCGCGGAGCAATTCGATGCGCTGGCGATGACCATCGAATTGCCGTTCAAGGAGAGCGCCGACCGACCGCGTGACGACGCCGATGCGACCGCATACGCCCGCACATTCGGACGGGCCGTGCTCGAGACCGCCCTGGCGCTTGCGCCGTCCGTGCGGCCTTGAGGTCCAGCTCGCCTTCCGTCGAGCACGCATGGACGCCTCCGGGGTGCCAAACCTTCGTTTGCGCGACGGTTTGAAAGTCAGGATGCGGTCCTGCGTCCGGACTTCGATTCCGGCACAAGCCCGCTATCTCGGGTGCGATACGCGGGTCAGCGGTATAAAAAAGCCAAGACGTGGAGCGTCTTGGCATCTGCGGTTACATCGAGCGGTGTTGGAGGTCAGCCGACCAAGCACCTCCGCCTCGATCTTGTCGTGCGGCGGGCTTGGCATTTCAGCGTATGACGCCATCAAAGTGTCTGTCAGTGAGAGCAGCCGATCTCGCATGGATGGGTGGCGATCCGGTTGAATGCAAACACCTGCATGCTGCCTACACGAGCATGGCGACAAAGGATGGGAAATTTGAAAATATCAGCTGATGAACTGATTTCATTGGCCCGCCCTACACGATTCGAACGTGTGACCTACGGCTTAGAAGGCCGAAAGACTAGGCATTTACGGGTGTTGAAGAACGTCGCCAAAAATCCTCTAAATCCTTACCTGATAAGGCTTTCATAGAAATTCTGCCTCGCCAGCCCGTTGACATGTGTTGATCAAAATTGCCAAAATCGGGTTCCGGATTGGTTCCGGAATCTACCCTAAGTGAGGGCGGCGACGATGGCAAAGGTCAATTTCACGGCGGGCAAGGTAGCGGCACACACCTGCCCCGAGGGCAAATCCGAAGCCTTCCTGTGGGACAGCGGCGCGCCCGGTCTTGGTCTTCGCGCAAACGCGGGCGGCACAAAACGGTATGTGCTCCAAGCGAAATTGCGCGGCTCACTTGTGCGCATCTCGATTGGCGACCCATCCGTTTGGAGCATCGAGAAGGCACGCGTTGAAGCACGCCGCCTGAAAACGCTTCTCGACAGTGGCGTAGACCCGCGCGAACAGGCAGCAGAACACGCCGCCGCCTACGAGGCGCGGAAAGCCGAAGCCAAACGACAAGATGCGACCGTGCACGAAGCTTGGGCGGCTTATCTCAACGCAAACCGGTCGCGATGGAGCGAGCGCCATCTATTCGACCATGAGAATCTGGCACACGCTGGCGGCGAGCCGAGAAAGCGCGGGAAAGGTGTGACGGTCGCGGGACCGCTCGCCGCGCTCATGCCGTTGAAACTGTCGACCTTAACCGCCGACGTGGTCGCCGCGTGGCTCGCATCCGAATCGCTAACGCGCCCGACAAATGCCGAGCAGAGTTATCGGAAGCTGCGCGCCTTCATCCGCTGGTGTAACGACCGGCCGGAATACGGCGGCATCATTGCACCAAACGCATACAACGCACGCGCCGTCAGAAGCGCCGTACCTCGCACCAAGGCGAAAGATGATTGCCTGCAACGGGAACAGTTATCGGCTTGGTTCGACGCCGTCCGCAAGCTCGGCAATCCGGTCATTGCGGCTTATCTGCAAGCGTTGCTCATCACGGGCGCGCGCCGCGAGGAAATGGCGGCACTCCGATGGACCGACGTCGATTTTCAATGGCGCTCGCTGTCTATCGACGACAAGGTCGAAGGTTCGCGCACCATCCCGCTCACACCGTACCTCGCCAGCGTCCTGCGGGAACTCAAGCGCTTGAACGACTCGCCGCCGAACGTCCGCCAAATACGGGACTTAACTGCCAAAGGCGAATCATGGTCGCCCTCCCCTTGGGTTTTCGCGAGCAAAAAATCGGCGGACGGAAAAATCGCCGAGCCGCGCATCGCGCATAACCAAGCGCTCGCGGTAGCCGGCCTTCCTCATCTGAGCCTGCACGGCCTCCGGCGTTCGTTCGGGACGCTGGCAGAATGGGTCGAGGTTCCGGTCGGTGTCATCGCCCAAATTCAAGGTCACAAGCCATCCGCCATCGCGGAAAAACACTACCGCCGCCGTCCGCTCGACCTGCTGCGCAAGTGGCACGACAACATCGAAGCGTGGATGTTAGAACAGGCCGGTATCGAATTCGACGCGAAGGCCGAGCCGCAAGGATTGCGCATGGCGCAGTGACTAGCCGTTAGAATCGAATGCGGCGGCGGGAACGATGTTCGCGCATCGACCCGCCTAACCACGAACAGCCTATAGGGAGGCTCGCATCATGGCTAACGGCGATTCTATGCCGCAACCGGCACCGTGGCAGCAACGGCACGAGAGAGAACTCGTCGAGCAACGCGGTAGAGAAGAAGCGAACGCGCGGCTGAATCGTGCCCTCCGCTACTGGTTCCGACGCGATACGTGGACGCCGGACGAAGCGCTCCCGCTGCTGATTGGCATCGATCCCGGTTCGCTTACTCACGGCGATTCGCACATCCGGTACTTGGACGGCGCGCTCGTCTGCATCGCGGCGTCGATGCATGCACACGGTGTCGAATGGCCGATTGAATCCTTTGACGACTTCGGAACGCTTGAAGATTTGAAAGCGGTGCCGAGCCTTCTTCATGAAATGAAGCTTATGTGGGAAAGCGGGAACCATCCGCCCCGCAACGCACCGAGCTACTTCATCGAATGGGCACGCCGTAAGGGCTTCAACGTGCCGTGGCTGGAACCTGCACGTGACCTTGGCCTTATCGAAGATGCTGAAGGCGCTACGCCCCCGGACACGTTGCAGGAGGATGCCCCTAACATGGCCGGCTTGACGAAGCGCGAACGACAAATTCAAGCAATCGAAGCGATTACGGACGAATTGCATTTCGCGCGCATGAACATCCCGGACGGCGGAAAACAGCAAATCAAAATCGCCTGCAAAGCGACCCGTGCAGACCTGTTCGGAGCGGGCGACGATCCTTTCAAGGCAGCATGGCAGGAAGCCGTGAACCAAGAGCGCATCCGAATGGCGAATCACGAGAAGTACGCACGGTTCGACAGATAACACGGCCGTGCGGAGAAAATACCCCACGTCCACACAGTTGATACCCCACTCCCCCCCCACCCCAAAGTATCAACGCCGAAGCACATAGCCGAACACGGCGGAATCCTTGAGCGTCGAAACGAATTCGGCACGTTATCGACGACTCAGGCCCGCCAAGAACGGCTCAAATCGAGCGTTGATATGGACCCGCAAAAGGCGCTGGACGGCGCGCAACTCCCGGAAATTCTGACCACGGCGGAAGCCGCTGCCGCACTCAATCTGAAAGCCCAAACGCTGCGCAGGTGGGCTTGCCTCGAAAACGGCCCGATTCGTCCGGTACGGATCAGCAATCGCCTCGCTTGGAAGGTCACGGACATCCGTGCCCTGTTGAATGGGGGGCGGTGAAATGAAAAACAGAAACGCCCGCCAACCGGAGCCGACGAGCGCCAAACGTCAAAGCGAGTTTACCGGAACCGCTAACCTCCGTCAGCTTCGCGCGTTGACCGTGCTGCAACGCCGGCCGATGCCGCGCGAAGAATTGGACGGCGTCGTGGGATGCAGCAACGGCCCGGACCTCATCGCGTGCCTGCGCGCAAAGGGACTCACCTTGCCCTGCGTGCGCGTCGCTTGCATCGACCGTGACGGAATCGAAGTACAGCGCGGCGTCTATCACCTCACCACTTCGGACCGCCGTAAGGTCGCCCGTTGGCTGAACAAGCGGGGGGCGTAATGAGCGAAGCCGAGGCCATCAAAACTCGCATCAACAAGATGATTCAGACCGAACGTGAACGATGCCGCCGGCGGATGGGTGATGCAGCGTGGGCGCAGCACGAGGCATGGGTTACGGAACACATTGTTGCCTCCGCAAAGGAATGGATTTTTGCTCAGTTGCTGGAGGGCCGCTTCTAATGGGCACCGACTATATCGGCGATATCGTGACCGACGACGCAATTCGGCGCTCGCGCGAGCAGCATGCCGCTGAAGTAGCTCGTGCGGACTTCCTCGTTAAGCGCTCTGCACCTGTCGCAGCACAGTGCTACCGGCTCCAAACGGCAAATGACTTGATGAATGCACCGGCGCAGCGATGGCTCGTGCGAGGCGTGATTCCAGCGCAGGGGACGGTTGCGATGTATGGCCCGAGCGGGTCGGGTAAGTCGTTTCTCGTGCTCGACCTTTGCGCTGCTATCGCGGGCGGCGAAGATTGGTTCGGTTACCGCGTCACGCCGGCACCTGTTGTCTATATCGCCCTCGAAGGTGAAGCCGGCATGAGCAAGCGTGCGAAGGCGTGGAGCGCACGCAACCATCGCCAGCTTCCGGAAGGGTTGCACTTCGTTACGCAACCCTTCGACGTCCGCAACCTGGCGGATGTATCCGACCTGTTGGAAGCCGTTCAAGCCGGCGGCGGTGCGGGGTTGCTGGTAATCGATACGTTGAATCGCGCTGCGCCCGGTGCGGACGAGAATAGCTCGAAGGATATGGGCGAAATCATCGTGAAGCTCAAAATCCTGCAAGACAGTATCGGCGGCGCGGTTCTCGTCGTGCATCACACGGGGAAAGATGCGGCCAAGGGGCTGCGCGGGCATTCGTCGCTGTTCGCGGCGCTCGACGCCGCCCTCGAAGTGACGCGTATCGATAGCCGCCGAGAATGGACCGTCGCGAAATCGAAGGACGATGCCGACGGCGAGCGTTACGCGTTCTCGCTTCGTGTCGTTGACCTCGGCGACGATGAGGACGGCGAGCCGGTTACGTCGTGCGTCATTGAATCGGACGCCGCCGCATCCCCGAACCGGCAAAGCAAGATGCCGACCGGCGGCGCGAAGATTGGCCTAGATGCGCTCGTCGAAGTTATCAGTGATAGAGGGCGCGTGATGGCGGGGTCGAGCAGTATCCCGTCCGGGGTGCGCGCGGTGGAGGAAAGCGAATGGCGGCGGCAATTCTATTTGCGCTACGGCAGCGACGACGACAAGGCCGATACCAAGCGCAAGGCATTCACCCGCGCGAAACAGGACTTGATCGCCGGGGAATTCGTGATGATGTCCGCACCGTTCGTTTGGAAAATCGGGAGATGACCGCGCAAACCCGGACATTCTCGCAACCGATGGCGATTCAATCGACCGGACATTGCGCGGACAATATTCATTCGCTGATTTTCTACGGCCTGCTGAGCGGCAACCTCAAAGCCTTATTCCATAAGGGTTTGCCGGTTCGAGCCATACCTACCCGGACAATTGTCCGGTTTTGTCCGGCGTTGTCCGCACCCAGACGGACGCGGACACACACCTATAGGTGTGTCCGCATGTCCGGTCCGGCGGCTCCGGATTCAACACGATGCGTTCGGAACTTTGACTTTTACGACTGGAGGTCGTGATGATCGATGGCTTGGTTAGCGGGAAGCTGTACGGCAAGCCGGCAGAGCGCACGGGCGCGAATGGTCACTCGTTCGTGACGGCAAAGGTTCGCGCTGCTACTGGCGAAGGCGAAGCGCTGTTCGTCAACGTCATCGCGTTTTCGGACGGCGCGAAGGCCGCCCTGTCGGCGCTCGATGACGGCGATTCGGTCGCGCTGGCCGGTACGCTGACCCCTAAGGTTTGGACCGACCGAAACGGCGACGCTAAACCGGCGCTCGACATGGTCGCGCACGCGGTGCTGACCGCTTACCACGCGAAGCACAAGCGGGCCGCTATGCGAGGTTCGAACGACGGCGACGAACGCGGGATCAGACGGCCGGCGATGGACGGGTCCGGACAAGCAACGGCCTTCTACGGCCGCGACACGTCGGATATGCAGGACGATTTTTAGGCGCGGGGGAACCCGCATTGTGAAGGTGCTTTACTTAAATAAATAGGAGTACAAAGTCATGATGAAACGCCCCCTTTCCGAGCGCATGGAAATCCTCGACGCGCTCGTCTCCGATACCGGCCTCGCCGACGAGCTCGCGGCGAAACAACGAGCGAATCTCGATGCGCGTCGCGCCGAACTGGCGCACGAACTCAAGTCGTTGCCCGACCGGAAACGCGAACGGTCCGCGTTGACCGTTGAGGTCGAACGCACGGCTGTTGCCTTCGCTGCGGCGAACGCTGCACGCTACGAAGCTGAAAAGTCGATGCTCGAAGCGCGCGGTCGTCTCGCGGTTTGGACGATGGCCGATAACGGCGCGCGCGAACGCATCCTGACCGAACTAGAACGTACTGCGCCGCCCGCACTCTGCGAGGCGCTGAACGACTTGTCGGACGCGGACGACCTGTTGCGTGCCGCAGTTCGGACCGACGTATTCACGGAGAAGAACTGGCTCGGCGCTCGCGTCGGCAACGTCACGACCAACATGCCCCAAATCAAGGCGGCCCGCGAGAAAATCGCCGAGGCACAACGTAGCGTTCGCGCGCTTGTTCATGACGGTTCCATTTCGAGCGGGGAATTGGTATCGCGTGCGCGGATGCTCGTAGATGCGGTGCTTGAACCGCTGTTCGCCATCGTGTCGCGTCAGAAGTGGGAAACGCGCCGTTCGCGACCGCATAGCGACCTGTTGGCCGAAGTCGCAGGTTGCGGGGACTAGGTGCGGACAGGCGGCATGCATCGGCGGCGTTTGCCGTCGCTGCGCGCCGCTTCCCATATCGAGGCGGACGTTAGCGCATAAGACGCTCGCCGCCGCTATGTTGCGTTGTCGCGGCTTCACCGCGCTGCGGGCGGTCATACGCAACCGCCGGGAGTCCGCCGATGGAGCCAGCCCGTCGCGTTTGCATTACGCTAGGCGATGACCGACGCTCCGCACGAGCTTGACGGCAGTGGCCAGATTGACGCGATGCAGCACGAACATGACCAAGCGCGGCCGAGGCGCGCGCCGCAGGCACATCGGCGCTCGATGTGTGTCTGGGCTGTCGAAATTCCCGGGTACGCACGGCAAGTGAGCGCGTCATGAAAGGGGCTGATTGCAGGCGTTCTGAGCGGTCGGCGCGAGCGCTAATGCTTGGTCCTTGGTCGATGCGTGCGGGCCGCGCTGACGGCCATGGCGGGGCATCCGCGCACCCGCATGAGGATGGGTAGGGGGTAGGCAATCTCTAGCGGGACTGCGCCGATGATCGTGGCGCAACGCGAATTTTTATGAAGTCAGTCGCAAACCAAATTTTCGGTCACTTGGGGTTGTGTCGTAGATGGGGATTGCGCGCTGCCCCCATGGATTGTTCGATGCCGGCACGCGCGACCGGCAGAGTTTGAATCAGCCGACCGCGCGGCTACCCGCTCATCACCAAACATCAAGTCCCTTTACCAGCGAAACCGACGATAACGTCGGTCAAGAAGGAAAAACCTTGCCCCAGGACATACAGGGTAATCGCGAATGCGGCTGAACCCACAATGGATTGCACAATCCAGTGAAGCCGCGCTTTTGCTGGTCGTATAAACTCAACATTCGGAAATGACCTTGAAATAAAAAATAGAAGCGCCCCGTTTAAAAACGACCACACATTCGACAACATCAAAAGAATAAAAAGAAAACTTATAACAAAGGCATTATCCACTTTCAGCTTTGGCGCGACCTTAGAGGCAAGCCACAGGCTTACAACAAAAATAATGGCCACCCCAAAAATCTGTATTGCCAACCTCACCCACTGCGCTCTAGCGAGGCCATAACGGGTTTTAAATTTCTGCAGCACGTCCTCCATGGCGGCGAATGATGCCTCTGCCCATCCTTTATCGTCCGACGACGATGTTAAGGTACAGCGAGCAGGTTCTTTGTTGTCTAGGCAAACTTCCATATAAGCCCCAGTTCGCCTGCCACTTGCGAGCGCCTCGTCCGATTCAATCGTGAAGAGAATTCGCTCGACGTCACTAGCCATATTAAAATATGCGATTAACTCATCGAACGAAAAAACTCTATACCCCTTATTGTCGAATCGAATGATATACGTGAAGAACGCTTTTTTATTTGACTTCTCTAGCTCTCGATTTAATTCTTGAAATCGCTCAAAAAATACATAATTAATTTGGCCGAGCGACTCGGCATCAATAGAAACATTTCGAACGTTCTGATCCCTTAAATAGGCCGCCATTTTATTTCCTGTCGTATAGGATGTGCCGGTTTGTCATTCGGACCTAAAACCCCACTTGGCCATCATCACATCTTGTAACATTGAAGCGCACGTTTCAACGTGTTGCGAACACGGGAATCCCGCGTGTATCGGCAGGTCATTATCGCGCCCCCGATATACCACTACGAAGAAAATTTAGGGAGGAATCATGCCGCGCAAGCAAAATGTAACCAAGGCCCTCGCCGGGACCTTGCGCGCTGACCGCCTCAAAGGCATCGCGGCCGACCAATTGACCGTCGCGCCTCCACCGCCGGACGGCATGTCATCGCGTGCGGCTATGGAATGGGTTCGCGTCGCGCCGCTCGTCGTGAGTTTGGGGTTACTGAGCGCCTCCGACCTACGCGCGCTCGAACTGCTTGCCGAAACATTAGCAACGGAGGCGCAGTTACGCGAAACGCTGGACCGCGAAGGGTTGACGATTGCGACCGGGACCGGCGGAAGCAAGGCGCATCCGGCGCTGCGCGCGCTGAGCGATGCGCGCGCCCAAGCGGCCCGGCTACTGGATGCGTTCGGCCTGAGCCCGCGCGGACGGCAAGCTATCGACGCGCCGCCGCCATTGCCCGCTGAAAATCCCTATGCAGCGTTCGTGAAGTCGGTTCGACCGCAACGTTGAGCGAACTAGGTTCCGGATTGGTTCCGGCCATCCGCAGAAGCAAAAAGCCCGATCATAAAAACCGGGCTAACTCACTGATTTCACTGGCCCGCCCTACACGATTCGAACGTGTGACCTACGGCTTAGAAGGCCGTTGCTCTATCCAACTGAGCTAAGGGCGGTCGGGGAGAAAAGACACGGCCGGCGCGGGCTGCATTTGATGCAAGGCTTCAAGCGGCAGCAAGAACCACCCACCTCGAAGCCCCGAAACAAAACGGGCCCGGCATGAAGCCGAGCCCGAAATTATACCCGATCATCGCGCCACATCACGCGAGATCGACCTTCGCAGCATCAAACCGGCTGCGGATGCAGCATGAACCAGCCGAGGCAGAACACACCGGCGATCACGCAATACACGCCGAACGAAGCCAGCCGGCCACGCCCTTCGAAGTAGCGCATCAGGAACCGCACGCTCAGGTACGCGGCGATCGCCGTCAGCACGCCGCCGAGCAGCGCATCGGCGAGCTGGTCGCGCGCATGGAACAGCTTCGGCAGCTCGAGCACCCCCGCCGCGAAAATGATCGGCGTACCGAGCAGGAACGAGAATTCCGCGGCCTTCTCCGCCGTCAGCCCCGCGGCGTTGCCGGCGATCATCGTCAGCCCGCTGCGCGAGAAGCCCGGAATCAGCGCGCCGATCTGCGCGAGACCGACGAAGAACGCCTGCTTGAACGTCATCTTCTCCGGT
Source organism: Burkholderia sp. Tr-20390 (assembly GCF_017104595.1). NCBI lineage: Bacteria > Pseudomonadati > Pseudomonadota > Betaproteobacteria > Burkholderiales > Burkholderiaceae > Burkholderia > Burkholderia sp. Tr-20390. Next base: position 35,642 of record NZ_JAAGPC010000018.1, read on the forward strand.
GCCTGATGCGCGCGGCTGCGCTGGATGCGATCGCCGAGCCACAGCAGCACGCCGTTCACGATCAGCGCGACCGCGACGATCCGCAGGTCGTGGAACACGCGTTCGATGCGCTTCTCGAGGAGCAGCCCGACGATGCCGGTCGGGATCGTACCGATGATGAGCGCCCACATCAGGTGCCCGTCGTCGTTCTTGCGGCCGCCGAGCTGCGCGAAGAAGCCGCTGATCAACGCAATCCAGCGCGCGCGGAAATACCACAGCAGCGCCAGCGCGGTGCCGAGGTGCAGCGCGACGAGGAACGGCAGCAGTTGCGGTGCGTGCTTGTCGATGTGCATGCCGAACAGCGCCGGCACGAGCAGCGTATGGCCAAGGCTGCTGACGGGGAAGAGTTCGGTGACGCCCTGCAGGACGCTCAGGAATACCAGAAACCAGAGACTCACGCGTCGGTCCTTTTAGTGAAAATTAAGCGGAAAGAGAAGCGGACGACGCGATGCGCGTCCGTAAAAACGCGCCCCGATTATGCCGAGCCCGGATTACTGCGCCAAGGCATTTGGCTGGATATTGCGGCAATGCACACAAACGCTTGCAATTTGTAAGCACTCAGAAAGCAAAAAGCCCGCCATTTGCATGGCGGGCCTTTCGACTTCGGCAGGAATTGCCGTCAGCGGCCGAGCTGATAGAAAAATAATACCGTGCTGCCGGTGAACATGCCGAACAGTGCGATACCCATTGCCATTGCCAGATCCATGGCCCCCTCCACGAAGTGTCATGACCCGGCAACATCACCGGTTTAGAGGCATTATCCCGACCGATGACAGTCTTAAAAACTCGCAATTTCCCGAGAAGGGTTTTCCCCGAGCCGCCACGGCCCGATAATGGAGCGCGCCGTTCCCGTCCACCCGCCCAACCCGATTCGCCATGCCGACCTTCCAGCAACACGACATTCACGAACTTCACGCCGGCCCGTCGCTCGTCCGGGTCGCTCCGCAATTCGGCGGCCGCCTGCTGTCATGGGATGTCGACGGCGAACCGGTGATCTTCTGGCCGGACACGGCCGACTGGAGCAACCTCGCACGCGTGCGCGGCGGCAACCCGCTGCTGTTCCCGTTCCTCGGCCGTCATCGCGTCGACGGCGAACTCGGCCGCTGGCGCGACGCCGCCGGCGTGGTGCGCGACCTGCCGATGCACGGGTTCGCGCGCGACCTGCCGTTCGCCGCGCACCCGTCGGCCGATGGCGCCGCGCTGTCGATGACGCTCGACGCGACCGACGCGCTGCGCGCCAGTTACCCGTTCGACTTCCGGTTCGAAACGACCTACCGGCTGGCCGACTCGCACACGCTCGAAGTCGCGCTGACGACGACCAATCGCGGCGACACGCCGCTGCCCTACTACGCCGGCCACCATTTCTATTTCGCGTTGCCGCACGGCGAACGCGCCGAAACCACGCTCGAGCTGCCGCCCACGCATCGTTGCGCGCAGCAGGCCGATGGTTCGATCAGCACGCCCGAGCCGGGCGAAGCCCGTTATCACCTCGACAATCCGGACATCCTCGACCGCTTCCATTGCCTCGACAGCGTGCCGGCCACACCGGTGCGCATCGTGATGCCGGGCCGCCGCCGCACGATCGAGATCGCGCTCGACGTGCCGGGCTCGATCCCGTGGTACGCGGTCACGACCTGGACCGAGAAGCCGGATTCGGACTTCTATTGCGTCGAGCCGTGGCTCGGCCTGCCGGACGCGATCCACAACGGCCGCGGGCTGCGCCTGCTCGCGCCGGGCGCGACCGAAACGGCCACGCTGCGGATTCGCGTCCTTCCGCTCGCCGGCTGAAACGCAGGCTTGATAGGCAGGCTGAAACGCCGTCAGGCAACGCGTGGAACCGGGGCGCCGCAGCCCCGAGAACAGCCCAAACTGCGGTGCGCGGGTCGAACCCGTTAAAATCGGACGTTTTGTGTTGCCTGCCGCGTCACGCGCGGCAGGGTTTTGCGAGGTTCAATGTTCGGAACAACAACGAAGCGACTCTTCGCAGCCGCCTGCGCCGCCCTGCTCGTCGCGTGCGGCTCCGCGCCCGTCGGCCCCGGGTTCTATCGCGTCGAGCGCGGCGATACGCTCTACAAGATCGCGCGCGATAACCGCACGTCGGTATCGAACATCGTGCGCTGGAACCAGATGACGAACCCCGATGCGATCGAAGTCGGCCAGGTGCTGCGCGTCGCGCCGCCGCCCGGCACGACCACCGCATCGACGCCGTCGACCACCGGCACCGGCAGTGCCGGCCGGGCCCGCCCCGCGCCTTCCGCGCCGGTCGAATCGGCCGTCAAGCCGGCCTCGAGCATCGCGCTGATCTGGCCGGCAGCCGGCAATGTGGTCCGCACGTTCGACGGTTCGAAATCGAAGGGCATCGACATCGCGAATTCGCCGGGCACGCCGGTGGTCGCGGCAGCGCCCGGTGTGGTGGTCTATGCGGGTAACGGGCTGCGCGGCTACGGCAACCTGATCATCCTCAAGCACAACGCCGACTACCTGACCGCCTACGCGCACAACCGCGCGCTGCTGGTGAAGGAAGGCCAGTCGGTCACGCAAGGGCAATCGATCGCCGAGATGGGCAACAGCGACAGCGATCGGGTCGCGCTGCATTTCGAGCTGCGCTACGGCGGCCGATCGATCGACCCGTCACGCTACCTGCCGGCGCGCTGAGCACCCGATGGACGACACGCGATGCCGGCACGCATCGCGTGTCGTCGCGGTGAAAACCGGGAAAGGTGATGTCAGCGCTTGCGCAGACGTCCGGTGAACCGGCCGGACAACGGATCGACGTGACGGGCAAACGCTACCAGTACGCCGATTCCGATCAGGCTGAACCCCGCAGCTATCAGAAGCAAATCCATGGTCACACACTGATTTTTTCGTGATCTTATGCGTCATTGTGGAATCGTGCACTGAGCCGAGGCTATTGGACGAGTACGAAGATTCCCTACCCTCAGACGCCATTGTGGATTCGTTTGCGTGAAATCCTGATGTAAGCCGCTCGCGCGACGCCACGTTCGTCCCCAGGAGACACCTCGATGCTGCCCGCCGCCGACCGCTACGACGACCTGCTCTCCCGCTTCGCGTGGGACGTTCCGGCGCGCTACAACATCGGCGTGGATGTCTGCGACAAGTGGGCGGACGGCAGCGGACGCCTCGCGCTGATCCATGAAACGGCGCAAGGCGACGTTGTTCGCATCACGTTCGACGACCTGAGGAATGCCTCTAACCGGCTCGCGAACAGCTTTGCGCGCGCCGGCCTTCGACGCGGCGACCGGATCGGCATCTTTCTCGCGCAGGGCCCCGAAACGGCCGTCGCGCACCTCGCCGCATACAAGCTCGGCGCAATCGCGGTGCCGCTCTTCACGTTGTTCGGCGTCGATGCGCTCGAATACCGGCTCGCGAACAGCGAAGCGGCTGCGCTCGTCACCGATGCGGCCGGCTGCGCGAAAATCGCGCCGCTGCGCGCACGGCTGCCGGCACTGCATACCGTCTACTGCATCGGCGACGATGCGCCCGATACGCCCGATGAGCCCGATCCCCCGGGCGTGCTGCGCTACGACGCGGCGCTCGCCGCCGAAACACCCGACTTCGTGCCGGCCGATACGGCCGCCGACGATCCGGCGGTCATCATCTATACGTCCGGCACGACGGGCAAGCCGAAAGGCGCACTGCACGCGCATCGCGTGCTGCTGGGCCACCTGCCGGGCGTCGAGATGTCGCAGCAGTGCTTCCCGCGCGACGCGCGCCTGTTCTGGACGCCCGCCGACTGGGCATGGATCGGCGGCCTGCTCGACGTGCTGCTGCCGTCATGGCATCACGGCGTGCCCGTGCTTGCGCGCCGCTTCGAGAAATTCGACGGCGACGCGGCGTTCGCGCTGATGGCGCGGCACGGTGTCACCCACGCATTCCTGCCGCCCACCGCGCTGAAGCTGATGCGCACCGTCGCGGCACCGCGCGAACGCTACGCGCTGTCGCTGAAATCCGTCGCGAGCGGCGGGGAATCGCTCGGCACCGAGCTGACGGCCTGGGGGCGCGACGCGCTCGGCGTGACGATCAACGAGTTCTACGGGCAGACCGAGTGCAACATGGTGCTGTCGTCGTGCGCCGCGCTGTTCGATGCGCAGCCCGGCGCGATCGGCAAGGCGGTGCCCGGCCATGCGGTCGCGATCGTCGACGCGGACGGCACGCCGCTGCCGCCCGGCGTCGAAGGGCGCATCGCGGTGCGCCGCCCCGACCCGGTGATGTTCCTCGAATACTGGCGCAACGCCGACGCGACGCGCGACAAATTCGCCGGCGACTACCTGCTCACCGGCGACACGGGCACGATCGACGCCGACGGCTTCGTGCGCTTCGTCGGCCGCGACGACGACGTGATCACGAGCGCCGGCTACCGGATCGGCCCGGGCCCGATCGAGGACTGCCTGCTCACGCATCCGGCGGTGCGGATGGCGGCCGTCGTCGGCGTGCCCGACGCGACGCGCACCGAGATCGTCAAGGCGTTCGTGGTGCTGAATCCCGGCCACACCGGCGACGAGGCGCTCGTGCAGGCGCTGCAGGCACATGTGCGCACGCGCCTCGCCGCGCACGAGTATCCGCGCGCGATCACGTTCGTCGACAGCCTGCCGATGACCGCGACCGGCAAGATCGTGCGCCGCGCGCTGCGCGACGCGTAGGCCGGCCGCCCCCCGTGCCGCCGGCCCGGCCGGATGGTTTATAGTGGCGCCACCACGCAGTCTTTCCTAGAAAACGATGTCCTCTGATCACCACTCCGACGCGGGCGCGTCGCCCAGCCCGCTCTATACCAAACTCCTCGGCGAAACCGCCAAGATCGACTGGTGCGATCTCGAACGCTTCTTCGCGCAGGGCAAGCTGCTGTCCGTGGCACGCGACCTCGATCTCGTCAGCGTCGCGGAAGCCGTTGCCGACGACGATGCCGAGCAGGTCACGCGCTGGCTATCGGCGGGCCTCGTCGTACGCATGCCGGCCGAAACTGCAGCCGATTACGCGGCGCGCAACCCGGAGCTGTGGGCGGTCGTCGTCTCGCCTTGGGTCTGCGTGCAGGAACGCGCCTGACGCGTCCGCCATGTCCGAAGCCGCGTTACCGCACGGGGCCGGCACGGCCGCCGTCACGCATCGGCGCGTCCTCGCGCTCGCGTTCCCGATCGTCCTCGCGAACCTGACCCAGCCGATCCTCGGGGCCGTCGACACGGCCGTCGCGGGCCACCTCGACGGCACGCAGTACCTGGGCGGCGTCGCGCTCGGCGGGCTGTTCTTCAATTTCGTGTTCTGGGGGTTCGGTTTCCTGCGGATGGGGACGACGGGCCTCGTCGCGCAGGCGCATGGCGCGGGCGACGCCGCCGGGATCCGCCTGAACCTGCTGCGCGCGTTGATCGTCGCGTTCGCACTCGGCGCCGCGGTACTGGCGCTGCAGGTGCCGCTGCTGTCATTTGCGCTGTCCGCGCTCGGCGGCAGCGATGCCGTCCGCACCACGGCGCTCGCCTACAGCCACGCGCGAATCTGGAGCGCCCCGTTCGCGCTCGCGAACTATGTCGTGCTCGGCTACCTGCTCGGCATGCAGCGCGTGCGGCTCGCGCTCGTCGCGCAGGTGTTCATCAATGCGGTGAACATCGGCGCCGTGCTGCTCTACGTGTATGGCTTCGGCTGGGGTATTGCCGGTATCGGCGCCGCGACGGCCACCGCGGACGCATGCGGTTTCGCGCTCGGCGCATGGATGCTGTGGCGGCTGCGGCCGCGCGGCCTTGCGCCGATCGCGGTGCGCGCACTCGCCGACCGCGTCGCGCTCAAACGGCTGATCGTGCTCAATCGCGACATCTTCCTGCGCACGCTGTGCCTGCTCGGCGCATTCGGCTGGTTCGCGCACCTCGGTGCAAAACAGGGCGATGCGACGCTCGCGGCGAACGCGCTGCTGCTGAATTTCCAGACGTTCATGGCGTACGGCCTCGACGGCTTCGCGCATGCGGCCGAGGCGCTCGTCGGCGCGGCGGCCGGCGCGCGCGACCGCCGCGCGTTCCGGCAGGCCGTACGCGTCACGCTGCTCTGGTCGGCGCTCGGCGCGCTGCTGTTCACGCTCGTGTACTGGGCCGCCGGCGGCTGGATCGTCGCGCGCCTGACCGACCAGGCCGAGATCCGCGAAACGGCGCTGCGCTACCTGCCGTGGGCCGCGCTTTCGCCGATCGTGTCGGTCTGGGGCTTCCTGCTCGACGGCGTGTTCATCGGCGCCACGCAAACGCAATCGCTGATGCGTGCGATGGTCGCGTCGTTCTCGATCTTCGTCGTGGCCACGCTCGCCGCCGTCGGCACGTTCGGCAATCACGGTCTCTGGTTCGCGCTGCTGCTGTTCATGGCCGCGCGCGGCGCGACGCTGGCGCGCTACCTGCCGGCGCTGTTGCGGCACATCGGTGCCGACACGCCCGCGGCCCGCGCCTGACGGCGGGCCGAACCGGCCGTTACTGCGTGGGTTTCGGCGGCGGCGCGTCGAGCATCGACGGCGGCGTCATGTCGGTGGGCACGCCGTGATAGTCGGCCGGATCTTCCGGCGGATGGCCGCGACGGGCCTGATGCGGATCGCTGGTACAGCCGGCGAGCAAGGATGCGGCCAGCACGGCCAGCATGAAACGGGTCATCGGGTAGGGCTCCGGAAATCGGCGCGCCCATCGCACGCCGGGACCGCGCCGAGTCTAGCGGAAATCTCGCTTCGGAGTCGTGCCGCGCATGTCCTACTATGTACGCATGGCGCTGTGCCGTGGAAAGGAGGCTGCCATGTCGTCTGAAGAAATTGCCGGCCTGATCGGGCTGTTCGTCGGTCTGATGGTGCTCGTCGCCCTGTCGTTCTTCGAGTCGCGCGAATACAAGCGCAACCACGAAGGCGAAGGGATGATCCACCACTGGATGGCCGAACACCACCTGCTCGACTGGCGGCGCAAGCACTAAGCGCGCCGCTGCCGTCCGGCCCTTCCCCGGGCCGTTCTCGAACGTGCCGTCGCGCGGCACGGTGGTGATCGCGTATCGCCGAAATTAACAGGGCCCGAGTCACACACACCGATCAGATGGACGAACGCCGTCGCGCGGCTCGTGCCACGCGACGGCGTTCGCTTGCGCGCGCCCGGGCGAGCGGGCGCGACGCGATTCCGACGGCTCAGCCCAGGAAGTGGCGGGCGTAGCGCGCGTTGATGTCGGACAGGCGGAACAGCGTCAGGAAATCCGCGCAGTTGAAGTCGGGATCCCAGGCCGGCGCACCGCAGATCTTCGCGCCGAGACGCAGGTAACCCTTGATCAGCGGCGGCGGCGCCACGACGGTGCCCGTCTGCAGTTCGTCGACCGGCAGGGCCGTGTGCGGGAACGCGCGATATTCCGGCGCCGTCAGCGAGCCTGCCGACAGCGACTGGTACAGGTTCGCCGCATAGTGGCCGCCGTCGGCCATCGACACGCTCGCGCAGCCGAGCATCGTCTCGTAGCCGTTCTGCATCATGTACGCGCCAAGGCCGCCCCACAGCGCCATGATGACGGCGCCGCTGCGGTAGTCGCTGTGCACGCACGAGCGGCCCACCTCGACCATCTTGCCGCGCAGGTGCGTGAGGCGCGACAGGTCGAATTCGCCTTCGGCATACAGGCGGCCGACACGCGCCGCCTGGTGCGGCGGCAGCACGCGATACGTGCCGACGACCTTCAGCGTGTCGAGATCGCGAACCAGCAGGTGGTCGCAGTACGCATCGAACGGATCGACGTCGAGACCGGAGGGGCCGCTGACCTGCGCACCCATCTCTTCGGCGAACACGCTGTAACGCAGGCGCTGGGCTTCGCGCAATTCGTCTTCCGTGCGCGCCCACGCGGCGCGCAGGCGATACTCCGATGTGACGGTTTCAGCAGCGCGCGGCAGGTGGCGCCGCGACGTGTCGAGGGGCAGCGAGGCAAAGGGGAGCGTAGGCGTCGGCAGTTCTCGCATTAGGCTTTCCTGGTCGTAAGGAATAGGGCGACATGCCCGCCAATGTAGTAATCGGCCGTGACCGTTATGTGGCACGACCGTGTCCTTTCAATGACGTGTCGCCGAATTGACTTTAGCAGAAAGCTTGCAGAACCGTACGATGAATCCCTTCAAAGCACTTCAGGCGGGCCTCACAGCAGATCGGGCGTCAATATCGCGCGCAATACGGCCTGCCGGCTGCCGTCACGCGTGCGGCTCGCCAGCCACACGATTCCGCCCTTCTTGACGCTCCAGCTGTCGTCGCCGCCGGCGATCAGCTGCGCGGCGACGCTGCCGAGCGTCGGCTGGTGCCCGACGATCACGACCGTCGGCGCGATGCCTTCCGGCCAGCCGGCCGCCGCCAGCACGTCGTCGACGCTGCCGCCGGGCGCGAGCGCGTCGACCGTCCGGTACTGGTCGGTCAGCGCCTCGACCGTCTGCACGGTGCGGGCCGCCGGGCTCGCGAGGATCACCGCGTTCGTCTCGAGCCGGCCACGCAGCCATTTGGCCATCGCCTGCGCGTCCTTGCGGCCCCGGACGGTCAACTGGCGTGCGAGATCGCTCGTCGCGTAGTCTTCGGCTTCGGCGTGGCGCCACAGGATCAGGTTCATCATGATGTTCTCCTTGCTGCGGCGAGCGGGCCCGCCGATGACCGGGCGAATTGTCGCAAATTGCGGGCGTTTGCCGCCGCGGCATTTACCCGCATATAGGGATTGACCGGGTCAGATGTTCAACGATACAATCTTTGGCTCGTCGGAGCGTAGCGCAGCCTGGTAGCGCATCTGATTTGGGATCAGAGGGTCGTAGGTTCGAATCCTATCGCTCCGACCAAGGAATCAAGGGGTTACGGTTAATACCGTAGCCCCTTTTCCGTTTCTGGGCCCGTTAAGCGTCAACCGGGATTCCCGGTTCGCAGCGCCTCGATTCATTGTAGGGATCAATTGGGGCATCGACGCTACAACGATCCACACAGCCTGCGGCGGCCCCATTTCGAAGGTCGGCACAAAGCAAGTGGCTTACGGCCTTTCGCTTCAAATGCAGGAAAGGCTGACCGGAAACGACCGAGCGTCCACCTGGCCGGGCCCGTCGCATCACCGACGGCATACGGGCCGACGAGCCATCCGCAGCCCGCGTACGGCACTTGCCGGAACACGCGATAATGCGCGTGGACAACCTGCCCTCGCGCATGAAAAAAAACATCCTGAAGACCGCCCTCTGCGCATCGCTGCTCGCGCTCGCGACTGCCGGCACCGCGTCGGCCAAGGCGCTCGACGACGCACTCGACTGCCACTCGACCGGCCACAAATTCGTCGCGCCGCTGCTCGCCGCTGGCGACATCCAGTCGGAGCCGATGCATGTCGAATCGAACTCGGTCAATGCATTCCGCACGAGCCACGCGCTGACGGCGTACGGCTTCGGCGTCTATGTCGTGCTCGGATACCAGGCGAACGACCCGATCTTCCGTCCGGGCGACGGCACGCCGATCGGCGACTGGGCCTACGGCGTCGTGGTGCGGGGCACGAAAAGCGCGGTGGAAGAAGCCGTGCGCAAGGCCGGCAGCGACGCGACCGTCAAGCAGGCGTTTCCGTTCCTGACTGCGATCGTCTGCTCGTCGGACTGAGCGGCCACCACGACGATCACGCGGCAAGCCTGAGGGGCACCAGCCTGCCTGCTGCCCGGCCGCTCCCAGCCCCGCTCGACCTCGCTGCGGCCTCGCTATCGGCCGGTTACGCGCCGGTATACACCACGCGATAAGGGATACCGACCTTCTCCCACTCGGCCGCCTCCTGGCTGAGGCTGTAGTCGGTCAGCGGGTTCTGCTCGACCCACGCGCTCGGCAGGCGCACTTCATACCCGCCCTTCTTCATCTGCGAAACGGAAATGTCCGGCAGCCCGGCATCGGTCCGGCGCCGGCACAGCAGCGCCGCGAGGCGCAGGCAGAACAGCAGCGGCCACTCGACCTCGCGCGCCTGCGACAGCTTGCCGAGCTTGCCCGCGTGACCGAGCACGAGCGCGGCGAGGCGCGCCTGGTCGGTGCGCGAAAAACCCGGCATGTCCGCGTTGCTCGCAATATATGCCGAGTGCTTGTGATACGCGCTGTGCGAGATCGACAAGCCGATCTCGTGCAACGCGGCCGCCCAGCCGAGGAACATCCGCCCTTCCTCGCGCGCCTCTTCGTCGGCTTCCTCCAGTTCGTCATAGAAACGCCCCGCCAGCGCGCCGATCCGCTCGGCCTGCGCACGATCGACACCGTAGCGGCGCGTGAAGCCCTCGACGGTCACCGCACGCATGTCCTCGTGCTGCGTCCGGCCGAGCAGGTCGTACAGCACACCGAGACGCAGCGCGCCGTCGGTCGTATCGACGTAGTCGACACCGAGTTCCTCGAACACCGCGAGCATGATCGCGAGGCCGCCCGCGAGCACCGGCACGCGATCGGGCTTCAGCGCGATCAGCTTCAGCCGGTTGACGTTCTCCGACTTGATCAGCGCACGCTTGAGCCGCTCGAGGCCGCCGCGCGAAATGCCGTGCGTGATGCCCGGATCGTTGAAGCCGTTTGCCTCGACGAGTTCCGCGAGCGCACGCGCGGTGCCCGACGAGCCGATCGCCTGGTCCCAGCCGGCCTTCTTGTACTCGCTCGAAATGATCTGGATCTCGCGCTTGGCCGCGAGTTCGGCCTGCCGCATCGTGTATTCGTCGACGTTGCCGGCCGGGAAGAAGGTGCGGCTATGGCTCACGCAGCCGATATAGAGGCTCTCCATCACGATCGGCGTGTAGTGCGAGCCGATGATGAATTCGGTGGAGCCGCCGCCGATGTCGACGACGAGCCGCTTGCCCGCGCTCGCCGGCACCGAGTGCGCGGCGCCCGCATAGATCAGCCGCGCTTCTTCGCGGCCCGCGATCACTTCGATCGGGAAACCCAGTGCCGCTTCGGCTTCGCCGAGAAATTCACCCGCGTTCTTCGCGACGCGCAGCGTGTTGGTCGCCACCGCGCGCACGTGATCGGGATGGAAATCGCGCAGGCGCTCGCCGAACCGCTTGAGCGCTTCCCAGCCACGCTCCTGCGACGCGCGATCGAGCATCTTGTCGCTCGACAGGCCCGCGGCCAGCCGGACGGGCTCGCGCAGCGCGTCGACGGGATAGATCTGGCTGCCCGCCGGCGTTTCCTCGACACGTCCGACGATCAGCCGGAAGCTGTTCGAGCCGAGATCCACGGCAGCCAGCAAGTGGGGGGTTGTAACCATCAGAAGGGGGCTCCGTGCGCGTTCGCCCGCAGCGGCCGGTGCGGCAACCGCGGACGATCAATCAAAGGCGACATTTTAAGCGTGGAACGCTTGCCATTGCCACGCTTCACGGGCATGCACACTGCTCGATTGCATATAGCCGAAACATTTATGAGACGAAACGGTTACAGCGTAGAATTTCCCGATATAAATACATCATTGTCATTCGCACGTCATCGTACCGTGAGAGTTTCCGAGCGTCCTTTCGAATCATCGCCCGAATCACCCCCTACTCTGCCGATGTCCGTCCGTTATCCGCTTCTCAATCGTGAACTCGGCATCCTCGGTTTCAACGAGCGCGTGCTGGCCCAGGCCGCTGATCCGCAAGTCCCGTTGCTCGAGCGCCTTCGCTTCATCTGCATCACCAGCAGCAACCTCGACGAATTCTTCGAAGTCCGGATGGCCGGGCTGCAGGAGCAGATCCGCGACAACCCCGGCGCACTGACGCCCGACGGCATGTCGTTACAACATGCTTACGACCTCGTCGTCGAACGCGCGCAGCGGCTCGTCCATCGACAGTACACGATGCTGCACGAAACCGTGCTGCCCGCGCTCGAACAGGAAGGCATCTACTTCCACGCGAGCGACACGTGGAACGACGAGCAGCTCGAATGGGCGCGGCACTACTTCCTCGACGAGCTGCTGCCCGTGCTCACGCCGATCGGCCTCGATCCCGCCCATCCGTTCCCGCGCGTGCTGAACAAGAGCCTGAATTTCGTCGTCGAGCTCGAAGGCCGCGACGCGTTCGGACGCCAGGCCGTGATGGGCATCGTGCAGGCGCCGCGCGCGCTGCCGCGCGTCGTGCGCATGCCGCACGCGCTGTCGGGCTTCGAGCACGGCTTCGTGCTGCTGAGCTCGTTCATGCAGCGCTTCGTCGGCGAACTCTTCCCGCAACTGAGCGTGAAGAGCTGCAACCAGTTCCGCATCACGCGCAACAGCGAGCTGTTCGTCGACGAGGACGAAATCACGAACCTGCGCGTGGCGCTGCAGGGCGAACTGCCCGCGCGCCACCTCGGCAATGCAGTGCGCCTCGAGGTGTCGGCCGACACGCCGCCGCACATCGTGCGCCGCCTGCTCGAGGAAAGCGAACTCGGCGAGAAGGACTGCTATCGCGTGGCCGGATCGGTGAACCTCGTGCGGCTGATGCAGATTCCCGATCTCGTCGACCGTCCCGACCTGAAGTTCACGCCGTTCACCGCGTCGACGCCGTCCGCGATCACGAGCGCGCCGACGATGTTCGACGCGATCGACAACGGCGACATCCTGTTGCATCACCCGTACGAGAGCTTCCAGCCGGTGCTCGAGCTGCTGCAGCAGGCCGCGAAGGATCCGAGCGTCGTCGCGATCAAGCAGACGATCTACCGCACCGGCACCGATTCGCCGCTGATGGACGCGCTGATGGAAGCCGCGCGCAACGGCAAGGAAGTGACCGTCGTCGTCGAACTGCTCGCGCGCTTCGACGAGGAAACCAACATCAACTGGGCGTCGCAGCTCGAAGCCGTCGGCGCGCATGTCGTGTACGGCGTGGTCGGCCACAAGTGCCACGCGAAGATGATGCTGATCGTGCGGCGCGTCGTGCAGGCCGGCAAGGCGTCGCTGCGCCGCTACGTGCACCTCGGCACCGGCAACTACCACCCGCGCACGGCACGCCTCTACACCGACTTCGGCCTGATGACGGCCGACCAGAAGATCTGCGAAGACGTCCATCACGTGTTCCAGCAACTGACCGGCATCGGCGGCGAACTCACGCTGCACGAGCTGTGGCAGTCGCCGTTCACGCTGCATCCGCGCATCATCGATTCGATCCGCGCGGAGATCGACAATGCACGCGCCGGCAAGCGCGCACGCGTCGTCGCGAAAATGAACGCGCTGCTGGAGCCGACGGTGATCGCGGCGCTGTACGAAGCGTCGCAGGCCGGCGTCAAGGTCGACCTGATCGTGCGCGGTGTCTGCGCGCTGAAGCCCGGCGTGCCGGGGCTGTCGGAAAACATCACCGTGCGCTCGATCGTCGGCCGCTTCCTCGAGCACCACCGGATCTACTACTTCCACGCCAACGGCGCCGAGGAGGTCTATCTGTCGAGCGCCGACTGGATGGACCGCAACCTGTTCCGCCGCGTCGAAGTCGCGTTCCCGATCCGCGATCGCAAGCTCAAGCGGCGCGTGATCGCCGAAGGCCTGTCGGTGTGCCTCGGCGACAACCAGTCGGCGTGGCAGATGCAAAGCGACGGCCACTACCGCCGCCGTCGCGCCGGCAAGACGATCCGCAACGCGCAACTCGGGTTGCTCGCGAAGTTCTGCTCCTGAAGAATCGGCCGCGCGGCACAAGTCGCGCGCCGCGTCCGTCGCTCCCAACAAAAAACGCAGCCGACTGGCTGCGTTTTTTGTTGCGGAGCCGGCATACCTCCGCTCATCGAACGAGCGACGGATACCGTTACGCGATCATGCCTCGTAAGCGGCCGGCCGGATCGCGATGATGCGCGAACCCGGGAAGCGCGCGGTGAACGTGCTGCCGCGCCCTTCCTCGCTCTGCACGTACAGGTGCGCGTCATGCCGCTGCAGCACGTGCTTGACGATCGCAAGGCCGAGCCCCGTGCCGCCGGTGTCGCGCGAACGGCTGCGGTCGACGCGGTAGAAGCGCTCGGTGAGCCGCGGCAGGTCGGCGGCCGGAATCCCGAAGCCGCTGTCCGTGACGGAAAACACGCCCTGCGCGCCTTCGCGCCGCCACGTCACGACGATCTTGCCGCCTTCCGGCGTATAGCGGATCGCGTTCGTGACGAGGTTCGCGAACGCGCTGAACAGCTCCGTCTGCGCGCCGGTGACGCCGAGCGTCTCGTCGATCGAGAACGCGATGTCGTGATGCCCGTTCGACAGCGTCTGCGCGTCCTCCTTCAGATGGTCGAACACGGCCCGCATGTCGATCGCGCGATCGAGCGGCGGCTTGCTCTCGCCCTCCAGCTTCGCGAGCACCAGCAGGTCGGTCACGATGTGCCGCATCCGCGAGGCCTGCTGCTCCATCATGTCGAGATAGCGCGCGCGGTCTTCCTCGTTCAGCGGCAGCTCGCGCATCGTCTCGAGGAACCCCGACAGCACGGTGAGCGGCGTCTTCAACTCGTGCGACACGTTCGCGACGAAGTCGCGCCGCATCGCGTCGGTCCGCTCGAGCTCGGTGATGTCCTGCGTGAGCAGCAGCTTGCGATTCTCGCCATACGGAAACACCTGCACTTCCAGCACGTTCTGCCGCGAATCGCCCATGCCGCGCATCACGAGCGTCTCCTCGTAATGCTGCGCGTTCAGATAGCGGACGAACTCGGGATGGCGCACCAGGTTGGTGATGTGCTGGCGCAGGTCGCGCTTCGCGTCGAGGCCGAAATGGACCTCGGCGATCGCGTTGCACCACTCGATCTGGTCGTGATCGTCGAGCATCGCGACGCCGTTCGGCGACGCCTGGATCGCCTGGATGAAGCGCGAATGCTGCTGCTCGACCTGCCGCACCTGCGCATGCCACTGCTTCGCGAGCTTGTGCAGACGATAGTAGATCTCGCCCCAGATGCCCGGCGCGCTCGGCACCTCGCCATAGACCGGTGCATCGAGCAGACGCCACAGACGCTGCGTATGAAAGGTGCTGAAAAAGCCCTGCGCGACCAGCATCACGACCACGAACACGAGGCCCGCGGTCGGGCCGGCGAAGACGCCGACCAATACGCCGATCAGCACGAGCAGCACGAGCGACACCAGAAAGCGCGCCCAGATGATGTTCATGATTCAGCGCCCGAAAGAATGAACGGCATGCCGTGGCACACGGCATGCGTGGATACGTTACGCGTGCTTGGCGAGCCGGTAGCCGCTGCCGCGCACGGTCTCGATCATCGCATCGCAGCCGGCCGGTTTCAAGGCCGCGCGCAATCGTTTGATGTGCACGTCGACAGTGCGCTCCTCGACGAATACATGGTCGCCCCACACCTGGTCGAGCAGTTGCGTGCGGCTGTGCACACGCTCCGGATGCGTCATGAAGAAATGCAGCAGGCGGAACTCGGTCGGGCCGAGATCGAGCTTGATCTCGCTGCCTTCCGCATGCGCGGCGACGCGATGCGTGGCCGGGTCGAGGCGCAGCCCGTTGATCGACACGACGTCCTCGGTCAGCTGCGGCGCGCGACGGCGCAGCACGGCCTTGATCCGCGCCATCAGCTCCTTCGGCGAGAACGGCTTCGTCACGTAGTCGTCCGCGCCGATTTCGAGGCCGAGCACCTTGTCCTGCTCATCGCCACGTGCAGTCAGCATGATGATCGGGATGTGCTTGGTCCGTTCGTTGTTGCGCAGGTCGCGCGCGAACGCAATGCCGGACTTGCCCGGCAGCATCCAGTCGAGCAGCACGAGATCGGGCAGCACGTCGCTGATCAGGTTCTGCGCCTGTTCGGCGTTGTACGCCCGAATCGGGCAGTGACCGGCGTGCTGGAGATTCACCGAGATCAGTTCGGAAATCGCGGGCTCATCTTCAACGACGAGAATGTTGCTGGGCATCGGCACCTCTGTTCTTCCTTACGGAGTCGATTAACTGTTGGCTTCGCGATCGAGCGTGTCGCGCGGCTGGTGCCGCACGTCGGTGCCCTTCACGATGTAGATGATGAATTCGGCGATGTTCTTCGCGTGGTCGCCGATCCGCTCGATCGCCTTCGCGATGAACAGGTACTCGAGGCCCACCGAGATCGTGCGCGGATCTTCCTGCATGTACGACACGAGCTTGCGCACGAACGCACGGAATTCCTGGTCGATTTCCTTGTCGTCCTTGACGATCTGCGCGGCGGCCACCGTATCGAGACGCGCAAACGCGTCGAGCGCGCGGCGCAGGATCGTCACGGCCATCTCGCCCGACACCTTGATCTCGGCGATGTTGACCGTGCGCGCGGCCGGCTCGTCGACCAGGCGGCGCACGCGCTTCGCGATCTTCTCGGCCTCGTCGCCTGCGCGCTCGAGGTTCGTAATCGTTTTCGAAATCGACATCAAAAGGCGCAGGTCACGCGCGGCCGGCTGCCTCCGCGCGATGATGTTGCCACACTCCTGGTCGATGTCGACTTCCATCGTGTTCAGGACTTCTTCGTTCGCGATCACCTTCTCGGCCGCATCGCGATCGAACTCGTTCAGCGCGTGCATCGCGCCGACGATCTGCGACTCGACGAGCCCGCCCATTTCCAGCACTTTCGACGACACCGCGTTGAGATCGGCGTCGAACTGGCTCGACAGATGTTTATCCGACATGGCTGTTGTTCTCCGTCATCAGCCGAAGCGGCCGGTGATGTAGTCTTCCGTTTCCTTGCGCACCGGCTTGATGAAGATCTTTTCGGTCTCGCCGAATTCGATCAGCTCGCCCAGGTACATGTAGGCCGTGAAATCCGAGCAGCGTGCGGCCTGCTGCATGTTGTGCGTGACGATCACGACCGTGTAGTCGCTCTTGAGCTCCGCGATCAGCTCCTCGATGCGGCCCGTCGAGATCGGGTCGAGCGCCGAGCACGGTTCGTCGAGCAGCAGCACTTCCGGACGGATCGCGATGCCGCGCGCGATGCACAGACGCTGCTGCTGGCCGCCCGAGAGGCCGTAGCCGCTCTGGCTCAGCTTGTCCTTCACTTCGTTCCACAGCGCGGCCTTCGTGAGCGCCCACTCGACGCGATCGTCCATTTCCGAGCGCGTGAGCTTTTCGAACATCTTCACGCCGAACGCGATGTTGTCGTAGATCGACATCGGGAACGGGGTCGGCTTCTGGAACACCATGCCGATCCGCGCGCGCAGCAGCGAGATGTCGCGCTTCGTCGTCAGCAGGTTCTCGCCGTCCATCAGGATTTCGCCTTCGGCGCGCTGCTCCGGATAGAGCGCGAACATCTTGTTGAACGTGCGCAGCAGCGTCGACTTGCCGCAGCCCGACGGGCCGATGAACGCCGTCACCTTCCCTTCGGGAATGCTCAGGTTGATGTTCTTCAGCGCGTGGAACTTGTTGTAGAAGAAGTTGAGGTTGTTGACCTCGATCTTCGCGTTCAGCGGCTCGAGCGGACGGCCGTGCGCCGCGTCGTGCGTGCCGGCGGGCGCAGCGGTGCGCTCGACGGGATTCAGGTGGCTTTCTGCCATATTCATCGGATTGCTCCGCCGTTACTTTTTCGAGAAGATCGAGCGCGCCAGGATGTTGAGTCCAAGCACCCCGAGCGTGATCAGGAACACGCCCGCCCATGCGAGCGACTGCCATTCCGCGAACGGGCTCATCGCGAACTTGTAGATCGTGACGGGCAGGTTCGCCATCGGCTGGCTCATGTCGACCGAGAAGAACTGGTTCGACAGCGCGGTGAACAGCAGCGGCGCCGTTTCGCCGGCGATCCGCGCGACGGCAAGCAGCACGCCCGTGATGATCCCGCCGACCGACGCGCGCAGCGTGATCTTCAGCACCATGCGCCACTTCGGCGTGCCGAGCGCGAAGGCCGCTTCGCGCAGCGCGTTCGGCACGAGCTTCAGCATGTTCTCGGTCGTGCGGATCACGATCGGAATCTGCAGCAGCGCGAGCGCGATCACGCCGGCCCAGCCCGAGAAGCGCCCCGACTTTGCAACGACGATCGCGTACACGAACAGGCCGATGACGATCGACGGCGCGGACAGCAGGATGTCGTTGATGAAGCGGATCGTGCTCGCCAGCAGGTTCTTCTGGCCGTATTCGGCGAGGTAGACGCCCGCCAGGATGCCGATCGGCGTGCCGACCAGCGTGCCGAAACCGCACAGCAGCAAGCTGCCGACGATCGCGTTCGCGAGACCGCCGCCTTCCGTGTTCGGTGCCGGCGTCGATTCCGTGAACAGTTGCAGCGACAGGCCGCCGACGCCGAGATGCACCGTCGTGTAGAGAATCCACACGAGCCACAAGAGGCCGAATGCCATCGCACCGAGCGACGCGGCGAGCGCGATCGCGTTGATGGCCTTGCGCTTGCGCTGCAGGCGGTTGCGCATCGCGTCGAGCACGGCGCCGTCCGGACCCGGGAAATTCATGATGGGCTCGCTCATTTCTTGCCCTCTCCCTTCTCGAGACGAAGCAGCAGCAGTTTGGAGATGGTCAGCACGATGAACGTGATCACGAACAGGATCAGGCCCAGTTCCATCAGCGCGGACGTATGCAGGCCCGGTTGCGCTTCCGCGAATTCGTTCGCGAGCGCCGACGTGATGCTGTTGCCCGGCGCGAACAGCGACACGCTGTCGAGCAGGTTCGTGTTGCCGATCACGAAGGTCACGGCCATCGTCTCGCCGAGCGCGCGGCCGAGGCCGAGCATCACGCCGCCGATCACGCCGGTCTTCGTATAGGGCAGCACGACCTTCCACATCACTTCCCAGGTCGTGCAGCCGATCCCGTACGCCGATTCCTTCAGCAGCACGGGCGTGACTTCGAACACGTCACGCATCACCGATGCAATGTACGGGATGATCATGATCGCGAGGATCACGCCGGCGGCCAGGATGCCGATACCGATCGGCGGGCCGGCGGTCAGCGGGCCGAGCACCCACACATCCTTGAACAGGCGGCCGATCGGCTTCTGGAAATATTCCGCGAAGATCGGCGCGAACACGAGCAGGCCCCACATGCCGTACACGATCGACGGAATCGCGGCGAGCAGCTCGATCGCGATGCCGAGCGGGCGGCGCAGCCACACGGGCGACAGCTCGGTGAGGAACAGCGCGATGCCAAAACTGACCGGCACCGCGATGACGAGCGCGATGACCGACGTCACGATCGTGCCGTAGATCGGCACGAGCGCGCCGTAGATGTCCGAGTTGGGATCCCACTCGGATTGCCACAGGAAGCCGAGGCCGAACTTCTGGATGGTCGGCATCGACGCGATGATCAGGGAAACGATGATCCCGCCGAGCAGCAGCAGGGTCACGATGGCGGCAAGCCGTGCAAGACCGCCGAACACGACATCCCCGAGGCGGCTCGGCGCGCGTTGCTGCGCAACGTCGGCGGACCGTGAGGACGTATAGGAAATATCAGACATGGGTGCCTGCTTTTGATTGCCGGGCGCCGTAACGCCCGGCTTTACCGCACACACTGCCCGACCGGCACGGCCGGGCAGCGAACCGCTGCAATGCTTACTCCGCGGCGACCGGCTTGCCCGAAGCGTCCGTCACCTTGACCTTC
Organism: Burkholderia sp. Tr-20390; assembly: GCF_017104595.1. Taxonomy (NCBI): domain Bacteria; kingdom Pseudomonadati; phylum Pseudomonadota; class Betaproteobacteria; order Burkholderiales; family Burkholderiaceae; genus Burkholderia; species Burkholderia sp. Tr-20390. The sequence goes on from NZ_JAAGPC010000018.1 coordinate 55,086, forward strand.
CACTGCTTGCGGATTTCCGCTTCGACTGCCGGCGGCAGCGAGATGTAATCGAGGCTGTCAGCAGCCTTCTCGCCGTTCTTGAACGCCCAGCTGAAGAACTTCAGCGTTTCCACGCCCTGCTCCGGCTTGTCCTGCTTCGCGTGCAGCAGCACGAACGTCGCGCCGACGACCGGCCATGCTTCCTTGCCCGGCTGGTTCGTCAGGATCTGGTAGAACGACTTCGACCAGTTCGCGCCGGCAGCAGCGGCCTTGAACGTTTCCGTCTTCGGCTCGACCACCGTGCCCGTCGAGTTCTTCAGGGCCGTGTAGACCATGTTGTTCTTCTTCGCGTACGCCCATTCGACGTAGCCGACTGCGCCCGGCAGGCGCTGCACGAACGCTGCGACGCCGTCGTTGCCCTTGCCGCCCGTGCCCGTCGGCCAGTTGACCGTCGTGCCTTCGCCGACCTTCGACTTCCACTCGTCGTTGACCTTCGACAGGTAGTTCGTCCAGATGAAGCTCGTGCCCGAACCGTCAGCGCGGCGAACCACGGCGATGTCCGTGTCCGGCAGCTTGACCTTCGGGTTCAGCGCGGCGATCGCCGGGTCGTTCCACTTCTTGATCTTGCCGAGGTAGATGTCGCCGAGCACCGGGCCCGACAGCGTCAGTTCACCCGGCTTCACGCCCGGCACGTTGACGACCGGCACCACGCCGCCGACCACCGTCGGGAACTGGAACAGGCCTTCCTTCGCGAGCTCGTCATCCTTCAGCGGAGCGTCCGAACCGGCAAAATCGACCGTCTTCGCGACGATCTGCTTCAGGCCGCCCGACGAGCCGATGCCTTGATAGTTGACCTTCGCGCCGCCGGTCTGCTGGTAGTCAGCAGCCCATTTCGTATAGATCGGCATCGCGAACGTGCTGCCTGCGCCCGTGATGTCGGCAGCGTGGGCGGCGACGGCGAAAAGCGCGCCAGCCAGGCCGGCAATCGCGGTTTGCATCAATTTCATGAGACCTCCAGTGTGTGAGCGGATGACTACGGCACCGCGAAGGTTAGGGGCTCCTCATGACGGTAATGTGACAATCGATGAAACTGGCGTGACAGTAACATGACTGGTTGAAAGGGAGTATCGGGTGCGGCGGGCACGGCGCCCGGGCGGCGCCGGAACGGCGGTGGCGGCAAGAATTGCCTGCCTGGAAGGGACGGGAAACTTCCCGCCTTACATCGGTGCGAGCGGATCGTAGCGCAGTGTCTACGCCACGGAAAGCCCCGCTTGTGGCTGGCCCGAGATCAGGGGTCCGACGATTTTTCGACCCTGGATTGCGGGGCGACGCACCCGTCTCTTTATAGGTATCGCAAACCTTTGCGTCTGACGAAATCACGGCGCCCCGAAGGCGCCGTGTGCGGGTTCACCGGAACACCGGCGCGCGGGTGTTTGACCTGACGCGCCGGACCCGCGCGTCAGGTCGTCGCCGCGCGCACCGCGTCGGCGATCGTCTCCGCATGGCGCACCGCATCGGCCGCCAGCTGCGCCTCGACCATCACGCGCAGCACGGGCTCCGTGCCCGATGCGCGGATCAGCACGCGGCCGCTGCCGGCGAGCGCGGCTTCGGCTGCGTCGATCGCGGCGCGAATCGACGTGCTGCCCTTCCAGTCGGCACCCGGCTTCATCCGCACGTTGATCAGCTTCTGCGGGAACAGCGTGACGCCGTCGAGCATCTGCGCGAGGGTCTTGCCGCTGCGCTTCAGCGCGGCCAGCACGAGCAGCGCCGACACGATGCCGTCGCCGGTCGAGTGGCGATCGAGCGACAGGATGTGGCCCGAGCCTTCCGCGCCAAGCTGCCAGCCGTGCTCGCGCAACTGCTCGAGCACGTAGCGATCGCCGACCGCCGCGCGGACGAACTTCACGCCCTCGCGCTGCAGCGCGACTTCGACCGCGAGGTTCGTCATCAGCGTGCCGACCGCGCCTTCGACCTTGCCGTCGGTCGCGATCCGGTCCTTCACGAGCACGTAGAGCAGCTCGTCGCCGTTGTACAGGCGACCGGTCGAGTCGACGACCTGCAGGCGGTCCGCATCGCCGTCGAGCGCAATGCCGAGATCGGCGTGGTTCGCACGCACCGCGCGCACCAGCGCGTCCGGCGCGGTCGCACCGACACCATCGTTGATGTTGAAGCCGTTGGGCGCGACTCCGATCGGGATCACGTCCGCGCCGAGCTCGTGGAACACGTGCGGCGCGATCTGGTACGCGGCGCCGTGCGCGCAGTCGATCACGAGCTTCAGCCCGCGCAGGTTGAATGCGGCAGGGAACGTGCTCTTGCAGAACTCGATGTAGCGCCCGGCCGCGTCGTCGAGGCGGCGCGCCTTGCCGAGACCGTCGGACGATGCGCACTCGAGCGGCTTGTCGAGCCACGCTTCGATCTCGGCTTCGGTGTCATCCGGCAGCTTGTTGCCGTCGGCGGAGAAGAACTTGATCCCGTTGTCGTGATACGGGTTGTGCGATGCACTGATCACGACGCCCGCCGACAGGCGCAGCGCACGCGTCAGGTACGCGACACCCGGCGTCGGCATCGGGCCGGCCAGCATCACGTCGACGCCGGCCGCGGAGAACCCGGCCTCGAGCGCGGCTTCGAGCATGTAGCCCGACACGCGCGTGTCCTTGCCGATCAGCACGGTCGGGCGCGAGCCTGCCGCGACATCGGCCGAGCTGGCCAGTACCTTGCCGGCTGCGTAGCCGAGACGCAACACGAAATCCGGCGTGATGGGCGCCTCGCCCACCGTGCCGCGAATGCCGTCCGTGCCGAAATATCGACGTCCCATGGTGAATCTTCCTCCTTCGTCTTCTGACTTATCGTTGCCGCGCGGCTTCGCGCACGGCAACCCAGATTTTCAGCGCGTCGACCGTTGCCGCGACGTCGTGCACGCGTACGATCGCCGCCCCACGCTCGACCGCGCACACTGCGGCCGCCACGCTCGCCGCGACGCGCTCCATCGGCGGCTTGCCGCCGATCACCGCGCCGAGCATCGACTTGCGCGACATGCCCGCGAGGATCGGATACGCGCGGCCGTCGGGCCGCACGGGTGCCGTGTCCGGCAACGCGGCCAGCAACGCATAGTTGTCGTCGACAACCGCCTTGCCGAATCCGAAGCCGGGATCGACGCAGATCCGCTCCGGCACAATCCCCGCATCGCGCAGTGCCTGCGCGCGCTCGGCGAGAAAATCGCGCACATCGGTCACGACGTCGCCGTAATCGGGTTCGCCGACCTGCATCGTCTGTGGCTCACCAAGCATGTGCATCGCACACAGCCCGCAGTTGCCGTCGCGCACCGCGTCGATCGCGCCCGGCTGGCGGAACCCCCAGATGTCGTTGATCAGGTCGGCGCCGGCGGCCAGCGCCGCACGCATCACGGCCGGCTTGTAGGTATCGATCGACAGCGGCACGTTCAGCGGCCGCAGCGCTTCGACGAGCGGGATCACGCGTGCGAGCTCCTCGTCGAGCGGCACGGGCGGCGCGCCGGGGCGCGTCGATTCGCCCCCGATATCGAGAAGGTCGACACCTTCGGCAATCATCCGCTCGGCCTGGCGCAGCGCATCGTCGCGCGCGAGGAAGCGGCCGCCGTCGGAGAACGAATCAGGCGTGGCGTTGAGGATGCCCATCACGAGCGGGCGTTCGAACGTCAGTTCGAAGCGGCCGCACCGGAGTGGCGCGGGAATGAATGGGGAAACAGCGGAATCGGACACGAGCAACTGGCGTGAATGAATGCAAAACGGGCCGGTGTGAAGCCACACCAGCCCGTGAACGGCGCTAAAGCGGAGATTATGCCGCCGGCGAAGCAGGCGCCGGCGCGTTGCCGGGCTTCACCTCGGCGCTGCTGCCACCACCCGACGAATCGCCGCCGACAGCCGGCGAGCTCTTCGGGGAGCGCGGCGGACGGCCTTCCATGATGTCGTTGATCTGATCGGCATCGATCGTCTCCCACTCCATCAGCGCGGCGGTCATCGCTTCGACCTTGTCGCGGTTCTCTTCGAGCAGGCGGCGCGCAAGGCCGTACTGTTCGTCGAGCACACGGCGGATTTCCGAATCGACCTTCTGCTGCGTCGCTTCCGAGATCGTGCGCGTGAAGCCGCGGCCGAACGGCGATGCATCGTTCTCATCGTCGACGTAGACCATCGGCCCGAGCGCGTCGGTCATGCCGAAACGGGCCACCATCGCACGCGCCGTCTGCGTTGCCTTGTTGAAGTCGTCCGATGCGCCGGTGCTGACCAGGTTCATGAACAGCTCTTCCGCCACCCGGCCACCGAACAGGATCGCAAGGCGGTCCATCAGGTAGTCCTTCGAGTACGTTTCGTTGTCATGCTCCGGCAACTGCCACGTGACACCCAGCGCGCGACCGCGCGGGATGATCGTGACCTTGTGCACGGGGTCCGCCTTCGGCAGCAGCTTCGCGATCACCGCGTGGCCCGACTCGTGATAAGCGGTCGCACGCTTCGCTTCTTCGCGGATCACGGCCGACTTGCGCTCCGGACCCATGAAGATCTTGTCCTTCGCGTCTTCGAAATCCTGCATCTCGACGATGCGCTTGCCGCGACGTGCGGCGAACAGCGCAGCCTCGTTCACGAGGTTCGCGAGATCGGCGCCCGAGAAGCCCGGCGTGCCGCGTGCGATGACTGCCGCATCGACGTCGTTCGCGATCGGTACCTTGCGCAGGTGCACGCGCATGATCTGTTCGCGGCCGCGGATGTCCGGCAGACCGACGTAGACCTGGCGGTCGAAACGGCCCGGACGCAGCAGCGCCTTGTCGAGCACGTCGGAACGGTTGGTCGCGGCGATCACGATCACGCCCGAGTTCGCCTCGAAGCCGTCCATCTCGACGAGCATCTGGTTCAGCGTCTGTTCGCGCTCGTCGTTGCCGCCGCCCATGCCGGCGCCGCGATGACGGCCGACCGCGTCGATTTCGTCGATGAACACGATACACGGTGCATGCTTCTTCGCCTGCTCGAACATGTCGCGCACACGCGCCGCGCCGACACCGACGAACATTTCGACGAAGTCCGAACCCGAGATGCTGAAGAACGGCACCTTCGCTTCACCCGCGATCGCGCGGGCCAGCAGCGTCTTGCCGGTACCCGGAGGGCCGACGAGCAGCACGCCGCGCGGAATGCGCCCGCCCAGCTTCTGGAATTTCTGCGGATCGCGCAGGAAGTCGACGAGCTCGGACACTTCCTCCTTCGCTTCGTCGCAGCCCGCGACGTCGGAGAAGTTCACCGCGTTGTTGTTCTCGTCGATCAGCCGCGCACGCGATTTCCCGAACGAGAATGCGCCGCCTTTGCCGCCCCCCTGCATCTGCCTCATCATGTAGAACCAGAACACGATGATCAGGATCGTCGGCCCGAGGTAGTACAGCGCGGACATCAACGCGTTCGGCTCGTCGTCGGCCTTGCCGCTGACCTGCACGCCGTACTTCATCAGATCGCCCACCATCCAGATGTCGCCGGGCGACACGATCTGGTATTTCTGGCCATCAGCCGGAGTGACGGTGAGGTTGCGCCCCTGAACGATGACGTTCTTGACCTTGCCGTTCTTGGCGTCGTCCATGAACTGCGAATAGGACACGCCTTCCTGGACGCGGGGCTTGTCGAACTGCTTGAACACCGTAAACAGCACCAGTGCGATCACCAGCCACACCGCTGCCTTCGAAAACATATTGTTGTTCAAAGCACCACTCCTTCACTCGTAGACGAGCGCCTACATTTTCCTTGCGGCGCCCCTCGGTCATTCTAATCCAGTCCGACCACCCTCGCCATAAGCATTGACAACCGCCGCGATAGCGCTTCGCTTGTCTGGCAAGGGCCGGAGCCCGTTTGCGGCACCTCGCTGCGCGTCAGCGCGGACGTTTCAGATGCCGACCCAAAATGAACGTTTCGGACGATTTGTCGCGGGACGCCTTCGGCTTGCGCGGCGCGACGGTCTTAAACTGCTGTTTGAATTTCTCGACGATCTGGCTGTAGCCGCTGCCGTGAAAGCATTTCACGAGCAGCGCACCATCCGGCTTCAGATGATTCTGCGCAAATTCGAGCGCCAGATCGCACAGATGCTCGATGCGCGCCGCGTCTGCCGAGGCCACGCCAGAGAGGTTGGGGGCCATGTCGGAAATAACAAGGTCCACCGCGCGCCCTTCGAGCACTTCTTCGAGCTGGTGAAGGACTTCGTCCTCGCGGAAGTCGCCCTGCAGGAAGTGGACGTCGGCGATCGGCTCCATCGGCAGGATGTCGAGCGCCACGATCGTGCCGTCGATGCCGCCTTCGCGCTCCGCGTCACGCTTCTTGCCCTGCGCGAGCTTGTTGCGGGCATACTGGCTCCAGCTGCCCGGCGTCGCGCCGAGGTCGACGATCACCTGGCCCGGACGGATCAGCTTGTCCTGTTCGTCGATTTCCTTCAGCTTGTACGCGGCGCGCGCGCGATAGCCCTCCCGCTGCGCCATTTTGACGTAGGGGTCGTTGATATGGTCGTGCAGCCAGTGCTGGTTGAAGCGGTTTTTTGCCATTCGAGAGAGAGATTGCTGCCAATTGCTTCGTGAAGCCGCGCTTTTAGCGGATAATACGCGTCTTCTTCGCGCGGCTGCGGCCCCTTTTCAGGCCCAAGCCGCGATTTTACGTGGTTTCGGCGCACGGCTGACGCGGTAACTACCCGCGATCGCTATTCAGTCAGCGCGCCCTTATTTAGATTTCGACATTTCCATGCCCGCCCTTTCGCTTTCTCCCGCCGAGCGCTCCGCGCTGCGCTCCCAGGCCCATGCGCTCAAGCCCGTCGTGCTGATCGGCGCCGAAGGGCTCACCGATGCCGTGCTGAAGGAAATCAAGGTGCACCTCGACGCGCACCAGCTGATCAAGATCCGCGTGTTCGGCGACGAGCGCGACGAGCGCATCGCGATCTACGACGAGATCTGCGACCGCCTGAGCGCGGCGCCGATCCAGCACATCGGCAAGCTGCTGGTGATCTGGAAGCCCGAAGCCGCCGCAGCGGCTCCGGCTCGCGGCCGTCGTGCCGGCACCGTGCCCAGCGCGGCCGAAGCCGTCGACGACAAGAAAGGCCGTGCACCGCGCACCGTCAAGGTCGTCAAGGTATCGCCGAACGCGAGCCCCGTGCGTCGCCCGCGGCCGGTCAAGGTCACGGTGCGCGGCAACGAGCGCGTGACGGCAGGCGGCAACGTGAAGCGCGCCAAGAAGCGCCAGGCCAGCACGAAGCGTCCGTTCCAGGACAAGTAAGCATCGAGGCGGCACGGCTCACCGTGTCGCCACCCTGCCCGCGGGCCCGGCATCGACCGGGCCCGCGCGGCATTCGCGTCAGGCGTCGCGCGCCGGCAGACGCCAGATCAGCATCAGCCCCAGCACACTCTCGACGAGGTAGAACACGCTCGAGACGCCGTGCAGCATCCCGAAGCGGCTCGCATACGGCGAGTTCGCGATATCGGTGCCCGCGTCCATCGCGGCCACCCGCAGCGCATTCATGAACGGCTGCAGCGCGAAATACCCGACCAGCACGCACAAGACCATCGCGGCGACGATCCAGCGCACGCGGCGATATTCGCTGCTGCCGCGCCGCACCTGCTGGTTCGACAACGCGAGCAGCAGCACGCCGCACACGACACCGAGGATCGCCTCGATACGGAACAGCTGGCCGGCGACCGAACCGGCCGTCATCCGCTCCAGCGTCTTGAACAGCACGGGCGCGACCGCATACCCGATCGTCAGCAGGCTGCCGACCCACACGGCCGACAGCAGACGGAACACGCGATGCGGCATCACGTCGCCCCGCTTCAGATGTAGCTGACCGAGATGATTTCGTACTCGCGCACGCCGCTCGGCGCCTGCACGGCCGCGACGTCGCCCTCGGACTTGCCGATCAGTGCGCGCGCGATCGGCGAGCTGACCGAGATCAGGCCGTGATCGATATCGGCTTCGTCGTCACCGACGATCTGGTACTTGACGGTGTCGCCCGACTCGAGATCCTCGAGTTCGACGGTCGATGCGAAAACCACGCGGCCTTCGGCATCGAGCACGGTGGGATCGATGACCTGCGCGGCCGACAGCTTCGATTCGAGTTCCGCGATACGACCCTCGATGAAGCCCTGCTTTTCCTTCGCGGCATCGTATTCGGCGTTTTCGGACAGGTCGCCCTGTGCGCGGGCCTCCGCGATCGCGTTGATCACGGCCGGCCGCTCGACGGACTTGAGGCGCTGCAATTCATCGCGCAGGAGTTCCGCGCCACGCTTTGTCAACGGAATGGTGCTCATAAACGGCTCAATCGCTAAAAACGGCTATAAAAAAAATCACCGCGATTAAGCGCGTTTCCGATGCACTGGAAACACCGCCTAATCGCGGCACGTGTTGCTTCGACAGGTAACTGACTGCTTAGTTTAGGCGAGCGTGAAGACCTTGTAAATCATAGACTTCCAGATCCTTCAGGTAGCGCAAGCCTTCAACCGCCGCGCGCGCGCCCGACATCGTCGTGTAGTACGTGACCTTGTGCGCCTGCGCGCTCATGCGGATCGAACGCGAATCGGCGATCGCCTGGCGCGTCTCGTCGACCGTCGTGAACACGAGTGCGATCTCGCCGTTCTTGATCATGTCGACGATGTGCGGACGGCCGTCCTTCACCTTGTTCACGACCTTCACCGGCACGCCGGCCGCTTCGATCGCGGCAGCCGTGCCCTTGGTCGCGACGATCGGGTAGCCGAGGTCGTGCAGCATGCGCGCGACTTCGACCGCCTTCGGCTTGTCGGCGTCCATCACGGTCAGCAGCACCGTGCCCGACTCCGGCAGGCGCGAGCCGGCCGCGAGCTGCGACTTGAACAGCGCTTCGCCGAACGTCTGGCCGACACCCATCACTTCGCCGGTCGAACGCATTTCAGGCCCGAGGACCGGATCGACGGTCGGGAACTTGACGAACGGGAACACCGCCTCCTTCACGCTGAAGTACGGCGGCTCGACTTCCTTCGTCACGCCCTGCTGCGCGAGCTTCTGGCCGACCATCGCACGCGCCGCGATCTTCGCGAGCGGCAGGCTGGTCGCCTTCGACACGTACGGCACCGTGCGCGATGCGCGCGGGTTCACTTCCAGCACGTAGATGATGTCCTGCTTCGAACCGTCCGCCTGCGGCACCTGCTGGATCGCGAACTGCACGTTCATCAGGCCGACCACGTTCAGCGCCTTCGCCATCGCGCCCGTCTGGCGCTTCAGCTCGGCCACGGTTTCCTTCGACAGCGAGTACGGCGGCAGCGAGCATGCCGAGTCGCCCGAGTGGACGCCCGCCTGCTCGATGTGCTCCATCACGCCGCCGATGAACACGGCTTCGCCGTCGCAGATGCAGTCGACGTCGCACTCGATCGCGTCGTTCAGGAAGCGGTCGAGCAGCACCGGCGAATCGTTCGACACCTTCACGGCCTCGCGCATGTAGCGCTCGAGGTCGCGCGGCTCGTGGACGATTTCCATCGCGCGGCCGCCCAGCACGTACGACGGGCGCACGACCAGCGGATAGCCGATCTCTTCCGCGAGCGCGAGCGCTTCGTCTTCGGCGCGTGCGGTGCGGTTCGGCGGCTGGCGCAGGCCGAGGTCCTGCAGCAGCTTCTGGAAGCGTTCGCGGTCTTCGGCTGCGTCGATCATGTCCGGCGACGTGCCGACGATCGGCACACCGTGCGCCTCGAGGTCGAGCGCGAGCTTCAGCGGCGTCTGGCCGCCGTACTGGACGATCACGCCGACCGGCTTTTCCTTGTCGACGATCTCGAGCACGTCTTCCAGCGTCAGCGGCTCGAAGTACAGGCGGTCGGACGTGTCATAGTCGGTCGACACCGTTTCCGGGTTGCAGTTGACCATGATCGTTTCGTAACCGTCCTCGCGCATCGCGAGGGCCGCGTGCACGCAGCAGTAGTCGAACTCGATGCCCTGGCCGATCCGGTTCGGGCCGCCGCCCAGCACCATGATCTTCTTGTTGGTGGTCGGCTGCGCCTCGCACTCTTCCTCATAGGTCGAGTACATGTACGCGGTCTTCGTCGCGAACTCGGCCGCGCAGGTGTCGACGCGCTTGTAGACCGGGCGCACGTTGAGTTCGACGCGGCGCTTGCGGACGTCTTCCGGCGTCGCGCCGAGCAGCTTCGCGAGGCGGCGGTCGGAGAAGCCGCTCTGCTTCAGGTAGCGCAGTTCGTCGAACGACAGCGATGCCAGCGTGCGGCCGCCGAGCGCCTTTTCCTTCAGGATGATCTGCTCGATCTGCTCGAGGAACCACGGGTCGATCGCGGTTTCCGCGAAGATTTCCTGGGCCGTCATGCCGATCCGGAACGCATCGCCGACGTACCAGATGCGGTCCGGGCCCGGCTCGTGAATCTCGATCGCGATCTCGTCGCGGTTGGTCGACTTCTCGTCGAGACCGTCGACACCCACTTCGAGGCCGCGCAGCGCCTTCTGGAACGATTCCTGGAACGTGCGGCCGATCGCCATCACTTCGCCGACCGACTTCATCTGCGTGGTCAGGCGCGAATCGGCTTCGCGGAATTTCTCGAACGCGAAGCGCGGGATCTTCGTGACGACGTAGTCGATCGTCGGCTCGAACGACGCCGGGGTCTGGCCGCCGGTGATTTCGTTCTTCAGCTCGTCGAGCGTGTAGCCGACCGCCAGCTTCGCCGCGACCTTCGCGATCGGGAAGCCCGTTGCCTTCGATGCGAGCGCCGACGAACGCGACACGCGCGGGTTCATTTCGATGACGACCATGCGGCCGTCCTTCGGGTTGATCGAGAACTGCACGTTCGAGCCGCCCGTGTCGACGCCGATCTCGCGCAGCACCGCGAGCGATGCGTTACGCAGGATCTGGTATTCCTTGTCGGTGAGCGTCTGCGCCGGCGCGACCGTGATCGAGTCGCCGGTGTGCACGCCCATCGGGTCGAGGTTCTCGATCGAGCACACGATGATGCAGTTGTCGGCGCGGTCGCGCACGACTTCCATCTCGTATTCCTTCCAGCCGAGCAGCGATTCTTCGATCAGCAGCTCGCGCGTGGGCGAGAGGTCCAGGCCGCGCTTGCAGATCTCTTCGAACTCTTCGCGGTTGTAGGCGATGCCGCCGCCCGAGCCGCCGAGCGTGAACGACGGACGGATCACGACCGGGTAGCCGCTGCCGCCGGTGAGCGCCATGATCTCGGCGTGCACCTGGGTCGCTTCTTCCATCGAATGCGCGATGCCCGACTTCGCGGAACCGAGACCGATCTTGGTCATCGCTTCCTTGAACTTCTGGCGGTCTTCCGCCTTGTCGATCGCTTCCGGCGACGCGCCGATCAGCTCGACGCCGAACTTCTCGAGCACGCCGTGGTGGTGCAGGTCGAGCGCGCAGTTCAGCGCGGTCTGGCCGCCCATCGTCGGCAGGATCGCGTCCGGGCGCTCCTTCTCGATGATGCGCGCGACGACTTCCCACGTGATCGGCTCGATGTAGGTCACGTCGGCCGTGTTCGGGTCGGTCATGATCGTCGCCGGGTTGCTGTTGACGAGAACGACCTTGTAGCCCTCCTCACGCAACGCCTTGCAAGCCTGCGCGCCCGAATAGTCGAACTCGCACGCCTGGCCGATGATGATCGGGCCGGCGCCGATGATGAGGATGCTTTTGATGTCTGTGCGTTTTGGCATGGCTCTGTCAATCAATAAATAAACGTTAATGCTGCATGTCGCGACCGGTTCGCCGGCCGCCGACTTCACAGGGGAGGCGCGCTGGCCTCCCGCTGCTCTGCCCGCTTCAAATCTTCATTCAGGACGCGAAGTAGCGCCTGGAGTCCCTCCAGATCACTCTCCGCCATCTGGTTCTGCACCTTCTCGAACTGCCCGACCAGTCCCTTGAGACCCGCCTCGATTTCACGCATGTGTTCCGCTCGGGACGGGTTCGATTCCGTCAATCCGTCAGCCTTGATGAAAAACCAACCAAGCCTGATCGCGTTGGGCAATTGCGACGCGAGAAAGTGGTTCAACAGGCTGTACCGCTCGGCATCGGTGCCCACCATTCGATGGATACGCTGGCTGGTCCTGATCAGCGCGCTCCATTCGTCCTCGATCACACTGCCCTTCAGTTGCGCGTACATCCGGCTCATCTCGGCCATTTGTTCGTCGAGGAGGCTTGACGCCAGTCCGTGCCGGTTCGCCGCTGTACCAGCCACGGACGAAAGCTCGGCTTGCTGCAGCGGCTGCGGCGCCGGTCGAGACGACGACATCCACGCGGTCAGGACGTATTCCCGAATCCAGTCCTGCAGTTCCGGGAACCCGCGGTAATACTTATGCAACAACCACTCGATCCGCGCGGAGTCCGGGGTTTCCAGCGCGCGCAGCCCCCACCAGACGAGCAGCGCAGCCGGCAACACGATCCATCCTACGCTCAGCCAGACCGTCGGCAGAAAATACGCAAAAGCGGTCAGAAGCCCGATGCCGAGATGGATGCGCGGCACCAGGTACAGGTGGCGAAACGCCAACCCCATCACCGCTCCCATCAGGAAGAGCGACATGCCTGCACCCGCAATCATCACCGCGATCACCCACGGCCCAAAATCCACGAAGCGGGCGTGCTTGTCGAATTCCTGCAACTTGTCCACCAGACCGACTGCGGCGACCAGCGACGCCGCGCCGACCCCGACCGCCGTTCCCGCGAACGCGGAACCGTAAGCCACGAATCCGTGCCACAAGCTCATCCACAGCGCACGGACAAAGAGCCGGGTGCCGCCTTTCGGCCGCACCTTGGGCAATTGAAGACGTCCGCTCCAGCGCAGCATTACGCCCCCGCCGCCTGACGCGCCAACGACGTGCGCAGATCCGACTCGAGCTTCTTCAATTCGACCTCGACCGCTGCGCGGTTCTTCCGGCCTTCCGCCTGGATTTCCATCACGTCACCGACAGTGCGCAGCAGCAGTTCATTCGCATGACGCACCGATTCGATATCGATGACGCTGCGCTGGCTTGCCTGCTCGATCGACGTAGCGCTGCGGTGCAGCTGCTCGGCATTCTTGCGCAGCAGTTCATTGGTCATGTCGACCACGGCCTGCTGCGTCTCGTACGCCTGCTTCTGCCGCTCAAGCGCAAGCGCGGTGATGAACTGCGCCTTCCATGCGGGAATCGCGGTATGAATCGCCGTATGGATCTTGTCCACCAGCAGGGCATCGCCGTTCTGCACGATGCGGATCTGCGGCAGGCGCTGCAACCCGACCATGCGCGCGAGCTTCAGGTCATGCACCTTGCGCTCGAGCCGATCGATGTTGCGTGCGAGATCCTGCACCTTCTCCTGCTGGAGCGCGCGCTCATCGTCCGACAAGCCGCTCATCGCGGCCTGCAGTTCCGGCATACGGCTTTGCCGGAATTCGGCGACGTACTGCTCGCCCGCCGTGATGTAGGTGTCCAGGTTCTTCACATACTGGACGCCGTTCGCGTGCAGGTCGTCCAGCATCGCGATGTCGCGACGCATCGCCTCGCGCCATATCTCGAGCCGCAGCGCCACCTCGTTGATCTGGGCCGACACATCCTCGTAGCGGCGCACGAAACGCTCGACTGCCCGCTGCGCGGTGCCGAGCATACGCGAAACGAAACCCTGCTTCTGCAACGACTCCGGATCCAGTGAACGGATCTGGTCCTGCAGATTCGACAGGAGCGCCCCCGCTTCGCCTACATCCTTGCCTTTCACGTCTGCCAGGATGCGATCCGAATACGCGCTGAGCTCGCGCATCGCGTCGTCGCCGAAGGACAGCACGGCAGTGGACGACTCGATGTCGATCGACATCCGAATGCGCGCGACCGCCCCGTCCGCCTCGTTGCGCGGCGCGGCAGCCGCGGATGCGGCCGTCAAATCGATCGATGCAGTGCTCTCGCTCAATGAATTGCTTCCTGGCGTGTCAGTCAAAATGGTTTCCCCGGATGATTGGTCGATTCTTTTTATTGGCCCGACACCCGACCTGCAAACGCGCAGGCGTTCGCTCGTCGGGTGACTCGCTCAGCTCATCGTCGCCAGCGCGAGCTTCACCGAAAATCCGATGAACAGGCCGCCCACGCTGCTCGCCGCGCCTGCTGCAAGCTTGCGGCGGCGGCGGAAGTGCTCGGCAAGCCGCGCCCCCGCGAAGATCAGCGTGCTCAGGTACAGGAAGCTCGCGCATTGCGCGATCGCCCCGAGCACGACGAACGACAGCGCGGGATGCGGGAATGCCGGGTCGACGAACTGGATGAAGAACGAGATGAAGAACAGGATCGCCTTCGGATTCAGCAGGCTCACGATCAGCGCCTTGCGGAACGGCCGCTCGCCATCGACCGCGGGCGCTGCCTCGACCGGCGCATTCGCCGGCGCGCGCAGCTTCTGCCACGCGCTGCGCAGCATGCCGGTGCCGATGTAGAGCAGATACGCGGCGCCGCCGTACTTGACGACGGAGAACAGCAGCGGGTTCGCCTTCAGCAGCGACGCGACGCCGGCGGCGGACAGCACCATCAGCACCGTGTCGCCGACGAACACCCCGCACGCCGCGCGATAGCCGGCCTTCACGCCGCGCTGCGCCGCGAGCGACAGCACATACATCGAGTTCGGCCCCGGCAGCAGGATGATGAAGATCACGCCGAACACGTAGGTCCAGATATCCGTGATGCCGAGTGCGTGGCCGAACATGATGCGAATCTCCCGTTCTTCGGTTGCGTCGTTGACGTCAGGCGTTGCGCTGCTTCGCCGCGTCCATCAGCGCGGTGAAACGGTCGAACAGGTAGCCGATGTCGTGCGGGCCGGGCGACGCTTCCGGGTGACCCTGGAAGCAGAATGCCGGCTTGTCGGTCAGCTCGAAGCCCTGCAGCGTGCCGTCGAACAGCGACACGTGCGTCACGCGCGCGTTGGCCGGCAGCGAATCCGCATCAACCGCGAAGCCGTGGTTCTGCGACGTGATCACCACGCGACCGTCGCCGAGATCCTTCACCGGGTGGTTCGCGCCGTGGTGGCCCGTCTTCATCTTCAGCGTCTTCGCGCCGACCGCGAGGCCCATGATCTGGTGACCCAGGCAGATGCCGAAGGTCGGCACGCCGCGCTCGATGAACTGCTTCGTGGCCGCGATCGCGTAGTCGCACGGCTCCGGATCGCCGGGGCCGTTCGACAGGAACACGCCGTCCGGATTCAGCGCGAGCGCATCTTCCGCGCTCGCCTGTGCCGGCAGCACCGTCACGTGGCAGCCGCGCTCCGCGAGCATGCGCAGGATGTTGTACTTGACGCCGAAATCGTACGCGACGACGCGATACTTCGGCGCTTCCTGCATGCCGTAGCCGCCTTCGAGGCGCCATTCGGTCTGCTTCCACTCGAACGGCTTCGTGGTCGACACGACCTTCGCGAGATCCATGCCCGCGAGACCCGGGAACGAGCGCGCGAGCTCGATCGCCTTCGCTTCGTCGTCCGAGCCCGTCAGGATGCAGCCGTTCTGCGCGCCCTTGTCGCGCAGGATACGGGTCAGCTTGCGGGTGTCGATGCCGGCGATCGCGACGACGCCTTCGTCGCGCAGGTAATCGCCGAGCGTGCGGTCCATGCGGAAGTTCGATGCGAGCGAGGGCAGATCACGGATGATCAGGCCGGCGGCATGGACTTTCGTGGCTTCGACGTCTTCGGCGTTGACGCCGACGTTGCCGATATGCGGATAGGTGAGCGTGACGATCTGGCGCGAGTAGCTCGGGTCAGTCAGGATTTCCTGATAGCCGGTGATCGCGGTATTGAACACGACTTCGCCGATCGTGTGGCCTTCGGCCCCGATCGAATAACCACGAAAGACCGTGCCGTCGGCGAGTGCAAGCAAGGCGGGAGTAAAAGACGGCAACACGGGAGGCTCCTTGGGGAACACCCTGCTGCCGACCTGTTTACCCTGCCGCGCGAGCGCCGCGCTGCGTGGGCGCGCGTGGTCGCTTGCTGGACGCGACCTGCGTTGTCGAGACGCGAACCCGGCGCGTGGCGCACGAGGATTCGCGGCATCGCCCGGCAGGCGGCGTGCGGCGGATGAACGGGATGAATGAGGTAGGCGCTAGGGTGCGAGGTTGATCAGCACAAACTTTCAAATTATAGCCTGAAAATGGCCCTATCTTCAATTGATATGGCCGTCCGATCGTGCGCGCGCCGCGTCCGGCGACGCGGCGCAACGCGCTGCGGCCCCGTTTACGCGACCGCCCTACCCGCCAGCGTACCGCCGGATCAGTGCGCTTGACCAGCGCCGCGCGCCGGCCAGACGTACCAGACCGCGCTCGCGAGCTGCAGCGCGAGCAGCACACCCCACGCGGTGAAGTGCGCGGCGGCCGGATAGCGGCCGTCGACCGCCGGCCAGTGCGACAGCACCGCGCCGACCCCGATCTGGAACGCAAAGATCAGCAGGAAGATCACGAGCGTGAGCGTCGTGTTCGCGCGGCCGATCAGGTGAGCGGGAAAATGGCCGGCCATCACCGCATAGGTCAGGATGCCGACGCCGCCGAACATTCCGTATGCAGCCCACAGCACGGCCGGCGGCAACGGCACGCGCGCGACGATCGCGGCCTGCGTCGCGACGAACAGCGCCATGCCGACGCCGCAGAATGCGTACACGGACACGCCACGCCGCTCGAGCACCCGCGCCGCGGCGCCGAAGCCGACGCAGCCGGCCATCATCGCGAAGCCGAGCACCGACACGAGACGCGCGGCATGCGGCGCATCGAACCCCGCGACATCGCGCAGGTACGGCCCGACCCACAGCGACTGCATCGCGTAGAACACGCCCTGCGTGACGACGGAGAACGACGAGATCTTCCAGAACGCGCGGCTGCTCAGGATATGCCACGTGCCCTTGAACTGGCTGACGAGCCCGCCCTGGTGGCGCACCTGCTGCGCTTCCGGCGCACCGAGGCCGATCGAGGCCGCGACGATCACCGTCAGCACCGCGAGGCCGAAACAGATCGCGCGCCAGCTCGTCCAGCCGAGCAGCCAGGTCAGCGGCGAGCCGACCATCACGCCACCCAGGCCGCCCACGGCCATCACGAGGCCGTTGACCAGCGGCAGCCGGCCGACCGGGAAATGCTGCGCGAGCGCCTTGAACGCCGCGCCGAGACACACCGAGACGCCAACGCCGATCAGCAGCCGGCCGACCATCATCGTGCCGAGGCTGTGCGCGGCGCCGAACACGGCCGCGCCGGCGGCCGCGAACAGCAGCATGCCTGCCGTCACGCGGCGCGGGCCGAAGTGGTCGAGCATCACGCCGGCCGGGATCTGCGCGCCCGCGAAGCCGAGGAAATAGAGACTGGTGAGCAGGCCGAGATCGGCGGCCGACAACCCGAGCTCGTGCGTGACGAACGGCGCGAAGCCCAGATTGACGCCGCGAAACACGTACGACACGAAATACCCGACCGAAAACAGCGCGAGCACCCTCACCTGCACCGACGACATCTCTTCCCCTTGTTATATGAAGACCTTCGAAGCAGCGCCCCCGCGCCGCGCACAAACAAAAACGCCGCCACCTCGGTGACGGCGTTTCTTGCATTTCGTCGGATGATACCGCAACCGCGCGAACCGGGCCGGCCGCACGATGCGCGCGACTGCGTTACCTCTTCTTGCCCTTGTGCGCGGCGGCCTTGGCCGGTGCCGCCTTCGCGGGGGCCGCCTTCGCCGATTTGGCCGCCGGCTTCGCCGCGCCGCGCTTCGCGCCGTGCGACTTGCCGCCCACCGCCAGGCTCGCGCGCTCGATGTGCGCCCCGCCGGCCGACGTCGCGATCCGCTCCGGACCGGGTTCCGCCGGCACCGAACGGCCGACCGGCACGTGCAGCACGAGCGCCTGGCCCGGCATCACGAGATCGCGGTGCGTACGGTTCCACGCCTTGAGCTGGCCGACCGACACGCCGTAGCGGCCGGCGAGCGCCGCCATCGACTGCTTGCGGCGCACGCGGATCAGCATCTTGCGCGTGTCGGGTACGTCGGGTTCCATCGCGAGCGCGCCGTTTTCGGCGACGTCGGCGCTGATGTCCTCGTCGTCGTCATCGCCGCGCGGCACGACGATCGTCGAGCCCGGCTTCAGGCGCATGCCGGCCGGAATCTTGTTGATCGACATCAGCGTATCGGCGTCCACGCCGATCTTCTCGGCGATCGCGGCCGGCCGTGCCCGCTCGCTGACCGTATAGGTGGTCCACGACGACAGCTGGCCGTTGTACGCCTTCAGGTTCTTCTCGAACGCCGACGCGTTGTCGAACGGCAGCAGGATCTGCGGCTCGGTCGCGCCGAGGATCACCGGCTTCGAGAACGACGGGTTCAGCGAGCGGAATTCGTCGAGCGACAGGTTCGCGAGCTTCGCCGCCACCGCCACGTCGATGTCGCGCGACGTCGTGACCGTCACGAAATACGGGTGGTTCGGGATGTCCGGCAGCGCAAGGCCGTACTGCTGCGGATTCGCGATGATGTTCTTCACCGCCTGCAGCTTCGGCACGTAGTTGCGCGTCTCGTTCGGCATCCGCAGGTTCAGGTAGTCGGTCGGCAGGCCGGCCGCCTGGTTGCGGGCGATCGCGCGCTGCACGTTGCCCTCGCCCCAGTTGTACGCGGCCAGCGCGAGATACCAGTCGCCGAACATGTCATGCAGGCGCGACAGGTAGTCGAGCGCGGCGCTCGTCGACGCGAGCACGTCGCGGCGCTCGTCCTGCCACATGTTGCGCTTCAGGTTGTACGTGCGGCCCGTGCCGGGCATGAACTGCCACATGCCGGCCGCCTTCGCGACCGACAGCGCCTGCGGGTTGTACGCGGACTCGATGAACGGCAGCAGCGCGAGCTCGGTCGGCATGTGACGCGCCTCGAGTTCCTCGACGATGTGGTACAGGTACTTCTGCGAGCGCTCGGTCATGCGCTGCACGTAGTCCGGGCGCTGCGTGTACCACGTGGTCTGCATGTCGACGAGGTCGGTCTGCAGGTCGGGCATCTGGAAACCGCGGCGGATGCGACCCCAGAGATCGGAGTCCGCACTGGTCAGGTCGCCGACGGATTGCTTGTCGACGTCGACAGTTTCTTTGGCGGTGGCGGATTTACGGAGGTAGGTGGACGTCGCCTGCGAATCGGCGGCGTTGTTGGCGACAGGGGCCTGGCTCGCACAAGCGGCGAGCAGCAGAACCACCATCGCACTCAATATAAGTCGCATGAAAATCTCTGCTTCCGACGGCTGGAAATTGCAGGCGATACTACGGAAGTGCGTGCTTCACGTCAATAAAAACACCGAAAACTCAGCGAAATCCTACATTTGGAGCAATTTTTACAGACTCCGCTTGAGCTTTGGAGTCCTCCGGAAATCATCATCGGAACCGGTTTTTCCACTCGCGCATCAGCGTGAACGCCGTCAGACGATCCGGCACCGTTTCATGCAGTTCGGCCTCGAGCGTCGCGCGGATCGCCTCGCTGTCCGCCCGCATGAACGGGTTAACGGCACGCTCATGCGCGATCGTAGTGGGCAGCGTCGGCACGCCGCGCGCGCGCAGCGCCTGTGCGTCGTCGCGCCACGTGGCGAGCGCCGCGTTGCCGGGTTCGCATGCGAGCGCGAAGCGGATGTTGGACAGCGTGTATTCGTGTGCGCAATGCACGTGGGTGTCGCCCGGCAACGCCGCGAGCGCGTCGAGCGAAGCGAGCATCTGCGCGGGCGTACCCTCGAACAGGCGCCCGCAACCGCACGAGAACAGCGTGTCGCCGCAGAACACGTGCGGCGCCGCGTTGCCCGGCCCGGCCGCCTGGAAATAGGCGATGTGGCCGCGCGTATGGCCGGGCACGTCGAGCACGTCGAACGTGGCGGCGGGTGCCTCGAGCGTGACGCGCGCGCCGCCCGAAAGCGGCCGCGTGACCACGCCGATCGCCTCGGCCGCGGGGCCGTAAACGACGAGCGGAACATCGTCCGGTTGGCTATCGCGCAGGGCCGCGACACCGCCGACGTGGTCGGCGTGATGGTGCGTGAGTAAAATAGCGGTCAACCGCCAGCCTCGTTCGGCTAGAACCCGGCGCACCGGCGCGGCTTCCCCCGGATCGACGGCAATCGCATCGCGGCCGTCCGAGACGAGCCAGATATAGTTGTCATCGAATGCCGGAACCGGCATGTATTCCAGCTCGTTCATGGGCGCGCAATCATCGTTATGTCCGATCGTCAAATTATAGACTGGCCCGCCTGGACCGACTCACCACCCGGCCGCTACGTGCTGGGCTGGGAACAGGCGCAGCTCGACCGGATCGTGTCCGACGTCTTCGGGTTCCACGCGCTGCAGCTCGGCCTGCCGCAGCTCGACGCGCTGCGCGAGAACCGCATGCCGTATCGCGGCCTCGTGCTCGACCCGGCGAGCGGCGCGAGCGCGCCGTACCAGTATCCGTGGGCGCGCGAAGCGCATGCGCCCGAGCACGCGCCCGACGGCCGCAGCACGACCTGGTGCGACCTGCTCGACCTGCCGTTCGAGTCGCAGAGCGTCGACCTGATCGTGATGCCGCACACGCTCGAATTCACGTCCGATCCGCACCGGCTGCTGCGCGAGGCCGAGCGCGTGCTGATGCCGGAAGGCCAGCTCGTGATCACCGGCTTCAATTCGCTCAGCCTGTGGGGCATGCGGCAATCGTTCGGGCGCATGGCGAACCGCCCGTTCGTGCCGGCCACGCGCGACCAGATCGCGTTCATCCGGCTCAAGGACTGGATCAAGCTGCTCGGCTTCGATCTCGAACGCGGCCGCTTCGGCTGCTACCGGCCGCCGCTCGTCACCGACAAGTGGCTGGCCCGCTACGGCTTCATGGAAGCCGCCGGCGACCGCTGGTGGCCGATCTTCGGCGCCGTCTACATGGTGACGGCCGTCAAGCGCGTGCGCGGCATGCGCCTCGTCGGCCAGATCCGGATGAAGAAGCCCGTGCTCGCACCGGGCCTGACGCCGGCGGCCTCCCCGACCACCCATCAAGAACATTCATGACTACCGATACCATCGACATCTATACCGACGGCGCCTGCAAGGGCAACCCCGGCCCCGGCGGCTGGGGCGCACTGATGCGCTACGGCGACAAGGAGAAGGAGCTGTTCGGCGGCGAGCCCAACACGACCAACAACCGCATGGAGCTGATGGGCGTGATCGCCGCGCTCGAAGCGCTGAAGCGGCCGTGCCAGGTGATCGTGCACACCGACTCGCAATACGTGCAGAAAGGCATCAGCGAGTGGATCCACGGCTGGAAGAAGAAAGGCTGGGTCACCGCGGCGAAGACGCCGGTGAAGAACGCCGACCTGTGGAAGCGGCTCGACGCGCTCGTCGCGCAGCATAAGGTCGAGTGGCGCTGGGTCAAGGGCCACGCGGGTCATCCCGAAAACGAGCGCGCGGACGCACTCGCGAATCGCGGCGTCGAATCGCTCACGGCCTGAACGCGGGCCGCTCCCCTGTTTCTTTTGTTTTTCCCGACATGCGCCAGATCATTCTCGATACCGAAACCACCGGCCTGAACGCCCGCACGGGCGACCGCCTCATCGAAATCGGCTGCGTCGAGCTGCTGAACCGGCGGCTCACCGGCAACAACCTGCACTTCTACGTGAACCCGGAGCGCGACAGCGATCCGGGCGCACTGGCGGTGCACGGGCTCACGACCGAATTCTTGAGCGACAAGCCGAAATTCGCGGAAGTCGCCCACCAGATCCTCGACTTCGTGAAGGATGCCGAGCTGATCATCCACAACGCGCCGTTCGACCTTGGCTTCCTCGACGCGGAATTCGCGCGGCTCGGCCTGCCGCCGTTCACCGAGCATTGCGGCGGCGTGATCGACACGCTGGTGCAGGCCAAGCAGATGTTCCCGGGCAAGCGCAACTCGCTCGACGCGCTGTGCGACCGCTTCGGCATCAGCAACGCGCACCGTACGCTGCACGGCGCACTGCTCGACTCGGAGCTGCTCGCCGAGGTGTATCTGGCGATGACGCGCGGCCAGGACAGCCTCGTGATCGACATGCTCGACGACGCGGGCGCCGACGGCGGCGCGGGCAACGGCCAGCGCGTGTCGCTCGCCGCGCTCGACCTGGCCGTGGTGGCCGCGAGCGACGACGAACTCGCCGCGCACCAGGCGCAGCTCGACGAACTCGACAAGTCGGTCAAGGGCACCTGCGTGTGGCGCACGTCCGCCGACGCGGGCGCCGCCGAAGCGGCTTGAAGCAGGCGGCAGGCGGCACGCGCCGCGGCCACGCTCACGCGCGCGGCTGCAGCGCGATAACCGCCATTCCGCCGAGCGCGAGCACCGCGCCGGCCACGTCCCAGCGGGTCAGCGCGACACCGTCGACCACCCGCAGCCAGACCAGCGCCACCGCGATATACACGCCGCCGTACGCGGCATAGGTGCGCCCCGCCGCGCTCGGGTGCAGCGTCAGCAGCCACGCGAACAGCGCGAGCGACAGCGCGGCCGGCACCAGCAGCCACACCGGCCGGCCGTCCTTCAGCACGAGCCACGGCAGGTAACAGCCGACGATCTCGGCCAGCGCGGTGGCGGCAAACAGCGCCGCGATCCTCATCAGTTCGGTCATCCGGTTCCTCGTGAATTCGGCCCCCGTCACCCGGGGCCGCACGGCCCCGCCGTGCGCCGCCGATCATACCCGAGCCGCCCCCGCCGGACGCCCCGCCAGCCGGGCGTTTCCCGGCAATTTGCACGATCATCCGTCATCGTGCTATCATGTCGCCTGTTTCAACATTCAATCTCTGTCTATTCGATTTCGAGAGAAGTCCGTCCGCGCGTTGCGGGCCGGTGCTTCGACCGAAATTGCACACACAGGAAAGCCCGCCCGACAGGCCCGCTTTTCTCGTTTCGTTGCCCCTCCGGGGCGCTTGCCGGAACGCTGGACACCGTCCGCACCGGCAGCTGCCGCCAGCATCACGCGGCCCATTCTTCATGAGCGCACTGTCGCGACGGCCCATCGGGCCCGCGTCGAAGCAGCCCCTTACGGCCCTTTACCGCCTGCAATGCAGTAAGTGCTTAAAGGTCTGCCCCGACGCGCCGCATCCGACACCGCGCTCGCCGGCAAACCGTGTCGGACGGCCCGCCCGTTCGGCGCAGTCAAAGGAGTGCATGACCTTGACCGCAACACACGTCAGCCCGACCGCTGCTTCTTCCACCGCTTCGTCGTCCGGCGAAGCCCCGCTCGTCGCGGACGACATCACCGTCGTCGACCAGAGCCTCCTCAAGCGCGCCGTCAGCGCCATGGCCATCGGCAACGCGATGGAATGGTTCGACTTCGGCGTCTACAGCTACATCGCCGTCACGCTCGGCAAGGTGTTCTTCCCGTCCAGCAGTCCGTCCGCGCAGCTGCTCGCGACCTTCGGCACGTTCGCGGCCGCGTTCCTCGTGCGCCCGCTCGGCGGCATGGTGTTCGGCCCGCTCGGCGACCGCATCGGCCGCCAGCGCGTGCTCGCCGCCACGATGATCATGATGGCCGTCGGCACGTTCGCGATCGGCCTGATCCCCAGCTACGCGTCGATCGGCATCATGGCGCCCGTGCTGCTGCTCGTCGCCCGCCTCGTGCAGGGCTTCTCGACCGGCGGCGAGTACGGCGGCGCCGCCACCTTCATCGCCGAATTCTCGACCGACAAGCGCCGCGGCTTCATGGGCAGCTTCCTCGAGTTCGGCACGCTGATCGGTTACGTGATGGGTGCGGGCGTCGTCGCGCTGCTCACCGCG
Organism: Burkholderia sp. Tr-20390; assembly: GCF_017104595.1. Taxonomy (NCBI): domain Bacteria; kingdom Pseudomonadati; phylum Pseudomonadota; class Betaproteobacteria; order Burkholderiales; family Burkholderiaceae; genus Burkholderia; species Burkholderia sp. Tr-20390. The sequence goes on from NZ_JAAGPC010000018.1 coordinate 78,735, forward strand.
TCGCTGTCGCAGGAGGCGCTGCTGTCGTGGGGCTGGCGCGTGCCGTTCCTGATCGCCGGCCCGCTCGGCCTGATCGGTCTCTACATCCGGATGCGGCTCGAGGAAACGCCCGCGTTCAAGCGCCAGGCCGAAGAGCGCGAGGCGCAGGACAAGGCCGTGCCGAAGGCGCGCTTCCGCGAAACGCTGATGCGCAACTGGCGTGCCCTGCTGCTGTGCGTCGGCCTCGTGCTGATCTTCAACGTGACCGACTACATGGTGCTGTCGTACCTGCCGAGCTTCATGTCGTCGACGCTGCACTTCGACGAATCGCACAGCCTCGTGCTCGTGCTGATCGTGATGGTGCTGATGATGCCGCTGACGCTCGCCGCCGGCCGCCTGTCGGACAAGGTCGGCCGCAAGCCCGTGATGCTGGCCGGCTGCGTCGGCCTGCTCGTGCTGTCGATCCCGTCGATGATGCTGATCCACGCGGGCACCACGGCGTCGGTGTTCGGCGGCCTGCTGATCCTCGGCGTGCTGCTGTCGTGCTTTACCGGCGTGATGCCGTCGGCGCTGCCGGCGCTGTTCCCGACCGAGATCCGCTACGGCGCGCTCGCGATCGGCTTCAACGTGTCGGTGTCGCTGTTCGGCGGCACGACGCCGCTCGTGACCGCCTGGCTGGTCGACGTCACGCACAACCTGATGATGCCCGCGTACTACATGATGGGCGCCGCCGTGATCGGCATCGTGTCGGTCGTCGCGCTCGCCGAAACCGCGCGCCAGCCGCTCAAGGGCTCGCCGCCGGCAGTCGCGTCGCGCCGCGAAGCCCACCAGCTCGTGCGCCAGATGCGCGAGGACGACGAAGCGGATATCTACAGTGTCGGGTCGCCGGCACGCGCCTGAGCGTCACCCATGAAAAAGCCCCGGCCGAAGCCGGGGCCCGATCGAACCCGATCCGCCCGACCGGCTTGCGCCGGCCGGGCTTTTTTTCATCCATTCGACGCCGGCGCGCTCATGCCTGCGCTTCGCAGTGGCGGCAGAAAATCAGCGCTCGCGAGCGCGACACGGCGGCCTGCGCACCGCGCGCCGCGACGATCAGCCCGACCTGACCCAGATTGAAATCGCGCTCGACCATCAACTGCGTCAGCGCGGCAAGCGGCAACACGAGGGACGGGTGGTACAGGCTCGATTCGATCAGGGCTTTCATCTGCGGCTCCATCAGGCAAGGCGTCATTCGATGGAGTGGATTCTAGGGACCGGCCGCATCCGGATAAACAGCGCGAATGCGAAGTCACTTGTCAGCCGCCGAGAACAATCGACAGCGCCTTGCCTGACAACGCTGAGCGGGCGACGGGGCGCGGCGCGGGGCCCCGCCGCAGGTCGCCGCTGCGCCTAGACGAGCGGTGTTTCGACGAACGCCGGCAGCGCTTCCGCCCGCGCCGAATGCGCGGCCAGTGCCGGATAACGGGCCGGATCGATCCGCGCGAGCACCGGGTAGTCGGCCGCCATGAACTGCGTGAAGCGCCATGCGACCGCGACCGTCACGTCGGACTGCAGCAGGCGCGCGCCGCCGAACCAGCCGTTCGCGGCCGCGACGAGCGGCTCCAGGGCGCCGTATGCGCCCTCGATCTGGCTCAGCACGCGCTCGAGCCACGGCGCATGCTGCTTGTCGGCCGGACGCAGCGCCTGCTCGTAGACGACCTGCACGGTCTTCTCGGCGGCCGCCAGCGCGAAGCCGACCGGCACGAGCGCGCGCAGCCGAGCATCGGCGGTATCGGGCAGCAAGCGCCGCTCGGGCGCGACCAGGTGATCGAGATAGTCGACGATCAATGACGAATCGAGCAGCGTCGCGCCGTCGTCGGTCACGAGCGTCGGCGCCTTGACGACCGGGTTGGTCGCCCTGAACTGCTCGAAATGACGGAACACCGAGATCGACTCGTGTTCGAACGGGAGGTCGAGCAGTTTCGCCGAAATGGCGACCCGACGCACGAACGGGGAATCCAGCATGCCGATCAGCTTCATCGCGAACACTCCGCTTGAGGGGAATGGGAGCGACGACTGTAGCAGCGTCGCGCGGCATCGCCTAGGGCCCGTTCCCGCCCGCAACGAGCGGGGGCCGGCTCCGCGACCGCGTTTGCCGAAATAGCGGAACGTGCTCGGCCGGCCTTCGCGCCCGTGCGCCCGATGCGCATCAACCCGCCGCGCGCGGGACTCACGATGTCCGGCCACAGTGACCATAATGCAAGTTCACCCCCTTCCGCCTCAAGGTTCGCCATGTGGTATGCCCTCGTCGAGCAGCAGCGGGAATGGATGCGCGCGTGGCGCGCGGCGACGCGGCACGCGTTCGACGCGTGGCCCGCGGCCACGCTGCCGCACGCGGCGGCGTCGTGCTACGAC